>JAKOYE010000178.1 GCA_029780675.1 Actinomycetes bacterium | reverse complement strand
AGCCGTCGAGCTGCTGGCGGCCACCAACGGCGCGACCGACGTTCGTGGTGTGCCGATCGACGCCACCGCCCGCCGACTGTGGGGCGTGCAGGCCGTCGTCTCGACGGTGCTGCCGGTCAAGACGGCGATCCTGCTCGACGGCACGGCGGTCAGCGTCGACCACGACGGCCAGATCGACACCCGCTGGTCTGATGCGGTGTCCGACGACTTCGCCAAGAACTACCTCCGGTGCCGCGTTGAGGGCCGTTTCGGCCTCAGCGTCTACCGGCCGCTCGGTGTCGTGTCGGTCGGTACCGCCGCCTAGGAGTAAGGACCGGGTAGCGGCGGCGCGTCTGGCGAGTCCCGAGTTTTTTCCTTCGGGGTGTTGGGCTCGGACTCGAAAGCACCCAGGCGCGCCCGCCGCACCCTCACGGGTCGTCGCTGCGGGAGTCGGGGCTGAGCCTGCGGGCGATTGCGTCCGCGACGGGGCATGACACCAAGACGATTCAGTCAGACCTACGAGGTGTAGGAAATTCCCACACCTCAGTCGAGCCTGAGCCCGTCGACTACGAACCGAGCGGGATGGACGAGTTCGCCGACGACGGCACCGCCGCCGAACGGAGTCGGCAAAGTTGGGACGCCAGCCGTATCCGGCTCCCGCGTGAGGAGCGCGCCGAGGTCGTCTCGTCGCTGCGGGAGTCGGGGCTGAGCCTGCGGGCGATCGCGGCAGCAACCGGGCTTAATCACCAGACGGTCGCTAACGACCTGTCTAAAAATAGACAGCTTCCCCCGGCCCCCGTCGACTACGAACCGACCGGGATGGACGAGTTCGCCGTGCGCAGAGCGACCCCGCCACACGGGGGGACTGGTGGCGGGGTCGCTCTGCTGAACAGCCTATTCCGGTGGCCTGCCCAGGGTGTCGATGGCCGCCCGCTTGCGCTCATCGGCGACGCCGACGTAGATCGCCGTGGTTGACAACTGGGAGTGGCGGGCCAGCTCCTGCACCACCCGTAGATCCGCACCGCGTGCGACCAGCTGCGTGCAGAAGTAGTGCCGCAGCGCGTGGGCGGTTCCCTGCACCTTGTTGCGGATCATGTGCAGCCGCAGCCGCTGGGACACGGTGCGCCCGCCCAGGTGGTCGTCGCGCTGGGAGGGGAACCAGAACCCCCGCGGCATCCGCTTTGCCATCGCCAGAATCTCCGGATGCGCCGGGATGGTCGCCCGGTGCCCGCCCTTGCCGGTGAAGTCCTGTCAGGCGTACCCCTGAGGGGGACGACACCCGGGGCCGGATACCGGCACCCTGTGGGTGATGGTTTCCCCCGCGCGCGCCTGGACCCGGACGTTGGCGAAGACGCGGTTAAACGATGAGCTCATTCCCGCCCCAGCCCGCCCGGGCCGGCGTCAACTGGCCGCTTCGGCATCCCGGAGCTTTTGTTTAGAAACTAAACAAGACCGCGCCACCACGATCGCCTGTTGCCCTTTCGTCATGTGCCGGCGGGAGATGTTCACCGCCAGGGCGTAGCCGTCGGGCGCATGGCAAGCCCGCGGACCTGGTTGGCCTCAATGTCGACCCAGTACTTGAGGGTGACCGCACCGGCCACACCGGCGCCAGGGCGATGGCGACCGCGCTGGTGTTGGAGGCCGACGGGCGGCGCAAGGATGGGCGATGGAGGCGCGGCAGCGTCGTTAATCCCGATATCGGGATTAACGATGGCAAGACTTGGCAGAACCTTCTGAACCAAGCCGGCGTCATCCTCGACTTCAAGCCCGACCTCGCAGCCTCATCGCAGCACCGCCAGGGCGCCAGCGCCGACGAGCTGCTGGAGCATGTGAGCCGACACCCGCAGCAGGCTCGCCGTGCCCCAGTGCTCGTCAGCCGTGGCGCGGTCGCCGTCGGTAATGGCCTGCATGGCCTTGGCGTCGAACGCCTTGGCTGCGGCCAGCGAGTCGGCGATATGCCGTTCGAGGGTGTGCGGTGCGGTTGGTGCGGTGGTGTGCATTGGTTCGGCTCCCTTTGATTGGAGCCACGCCGTGTCTTGCACGTATCTTGCACGGACTTGCGTTCGTGCTGGTCAATGTGTCGGGCTGACAGGATTTGAACCTGCGACCACTTGACCCCCAGTCAAGTGCGCTACCAAGCTGCGCCACAGCCCGCCGCCGCCCGCCGAAGCGCGCAGCGTTGTGAAGCCTACCGCAGGACGACCGTCGCCCCGACGCAGGGCACCGCCGAAACACTCAGACGACCAGCAGCCGGTAGAGCCCGATCAATCCGACCGCCACGATCACCGCGCGCAGCGCACCGGGTGAGAGCCGCCGGCCGTAGTGGGCACCCAGCCAGCCGCCGATCAGCGACCCGACGGCGATCACCCCGGCCGCCGCCCAGCTGATGCGGTCGAACGCCACCAGCGTGTAGGAGATCGCGGCCACGACGTTGACCAGCAGCGCCAGCAGGTTCTTGGCCGCGTTCATGCGCTGGACGTCCTCGGGCAGCAGCGCACCCATCACCCCGATGAGCAGGATGCCCTGCGCGGCGGTGAAGTAGCCGCCGTAGATCCCCACCGCGAACGTTCCGGCCACCAGCGCGGCCATTCGCGCGGGCGAGACGTGATCGGCCGCCCGGCCCGCCGCCAGCGCCCGCGCCCGGGCGAACGCCTGGATGCGGGGACCGGCGATCACCAGACCCAGGGCCAGCACCAGCAGCACCGGGACGATCCGGGTGAACACCTTCTCCGGCAGATGCAGCAGCAGGTAGGCACCGATCGCGGCACCCGCCAGCGACGCCGGGATCTGCCAACGCAGCCGATGCCACTGCCCCTTGAGTTCGGCGCGGTACCCCCAGGTGCCCGACACCCCGCCGGCCACCAGGCCGATCGCGTTCGACATCGTCGCGGTGACGGGCGGAAAGCCCAGCGCCACCAGGGTGGGGAAGGTGATCAGGGTGCCGGAACCGACGAGCGAGTTGATCGCCCCGGCGCCGACGGCGGCCAGCAGGATGACGACCATCTCCACCGCGGACACGGACGAACCCTAACCACCCCGGCGACCCGAAAAACCCCTGCCTACAGGAACCAGTTGATCCGCAGGAAATACGACAGGGTCCGTGGGGCGACCTCGTTGCCGCCGAACCAGCCGCTGACCCGAGACGCGGTCCACACCCTGGGGGTCAACCCCTCCGGGTATGGCTTGAACACCGTGGTGTCGCCGTAGGTCAGGGTCACCCCGGTGTAGTCGACGAGATACTCGAAGGTCTGGTCCGCGGGCACGGAGATGATGTCGGCCGGTGTCGGCAGGATCCGGGCCTTGTCCACGTTGTAGAACGGCGCGATCTCGAACTCCTGACTGGTCAGGTTGTAGCGCCAACCGACCATCGCCGAGTCGCGGTCGGGTTCCAGCGGGGTGAAGGCGATACCGGTGAACTTGTTCCAGTCGTACTGGTCGACGTCACCGAGGTCGTAGACCGAGTCCGACGTGAAAGTGCCGGTGCCGGAGACCTTTCTGATGAAGAAGCCGAAGCTGGGCGGGATCGCGAAGTGCGTGCCCTTGAGGAAGGTGATCCGCCGCCCGCGCGGATCGCAGAAGATGTTCCGCAGGCCTTCGAGGAACCCGGCGACGGGGTTGGTCGCCGCCGCCGGAGCAACGGGTGCGACAGATGCAACGACCGGCACCCGCCGAGGAGACTGCGCGGCTGGTGTCACCGCAGCCGGCACCGTCACCACCGCGCGCGCCAACGCCGGCTCCGCCGCTGCCGCCCTCGCCACCGCGGTCGACGTCCGGGCGGCGGCTGCCGCTGCGACCCGCGCACCCCGGTCTTCCCGAGCCACCGCCGAGGGACCCCAGTCTTCGCGCCCCTCCGCCGAGGAGCCGCGGTTCACCGCCCGCGACGAGGAACTCGCCCGCTTCGCAGACGTATCCGAGGACGCAGCAGTCTCCGAGGCAGCGGCCGAAGTGTCCGAGGGCGCGGCCGAGGCCTCCGACGCCAGTCCGGTGGCCACCGCGGCGCCGACGCCCAGTGCGACCGCCAGACCGCCGATCCGCCCGGCGCGGAACCCCGTCCCGGTCGCTACCGCTCGACTCGCCGCCGTCATCGTCATCTGCTGTCCGCCCTCTGTCCGCCGGCGCTGCTGCACCGATCGGAGTTTAGCCCCGCGGACGTCGGCGGCCGGTGAGAGCCGAGTCCACGATTTGGACCCTGACCAGGGCGCCGGTATTTTCTACGCCGACATTTTGTTCGTCGCCCGAAACGGATCTACAGAGCGGACTTCAGACTCATGCACACCAGATCCCGGACACACAGCCTCTCGGCCCGCTCGCGGCGCAGTTCCGGCATCCGGCGGGTGATCCGTCCGATGGCCGGACAGTGCTTCGAGATCAAGATCGAGCAGGACGCGGGCCGGTGGAGCGTGCGGATTCCGGAGATCGACGCGACCACTGAGGCGGCGGCGCGGTCCGGGGTCGAACTGGCCGCCCGCGAATGCATCGCGGCGCGCACCGGCATCCCGCTGGGTTACATCTCGGTGTGGGTGCGCGACTGACCCGCGCACCGGCAGCGAACTCAGTCGCGTTCGACGGCGCGGCCGGTCTCCGAACTCCACTGCGACCAGGAGCCCGGGAACAGGGCCGCCTCGATGCTCGCCGCGGCCAGCGCGGCGAGCACCACCGCCGCCGTCACCCCTGATCCGCAGTACACCCCGACCGACCCCTCGACCCCGCGGTCGGCCAGCAGACCTTCGATCTCGGCCACCGGCCGGAACCTCCCGTCGGCGTCGAGTACCGCACCGCTGGGCAGGTTGACCGCGCCGGGAATGTGCCCGGCCACCGGGTCGATCGGCTCGACCGCACCGGCGAAACGCTCCGGCGCGCGGGCGTCGAGCAGCGTCGCCACCGCACCGCCGGCAGCCTCGTCGGCGGTCAGCGTCGGCCGTATCCCGGCATAGAGATCCGAACAGACCAGCACCACGTCCCCGGCGGCCGGTGTCACGGGACCGGTCTCCAGCGCCCCGCCGGCCGCGGCCCAGGCTGCCAGGCCGCCGTCGAGAATCCGTACATCGGTCAGACCGGCGGCGGTCAGCACCCACCAGGCCCGCGCCGAACCGGCCCGGTTCCAGTCGTCGTAGACGATCACCGGCCGGTCGGTGCTGATCCCCCACCGCCGCGCCGCGCTCTGCAGATCCGCCCCCGACGGCAGCGGGTGACGGCCGCGTCCGGTCACCGTATGGTCGCTGAGTTCGTCCTCCAAAGAGACGTAGACCGCGCCCGGCAGGTGCCCGGCGAGGTGGTCGGCCCGGCCGTCGGGCCGGTCGAGCCGCCAGCGCACGTCGAGGAGCACCGGCCGCTCCCCCGCGGCCAGCCGGCCCATCAGTTCCTCGGCGGTGACCAGCACGCCGTCCCGGTCGGTCATGGCTGCGCTCCGAAGTCGATCTGGGCGGCCGGGTTGGCCACCGCGGTCACCATCCCGGTCCCGAACGGGCCGAGATCGTCGAACAGGGTCGCCGAGCCGACCGCGATGCCGTCCGCGCACCAGTGCGAATCCGCCTGCACCCCAACATAATCCCCCACCGGGAGCCGGGCGAATGCCGCGGTGAGATCACCGTTGATGTAGCCGATCCCCGCCGTCCCGAGATTGGTGACCAGGCTGGTCGCCTCCGCGGCGACGACGGCCCGCACGAACGGACTGGCCGACTCGCCGCCGACGACCTCGGAGGTGCGGTGGTACACCCGCTTGCGGGAGAGGTTCTGGTGCTGCGCGCCCGAGGCACTCCAGCCGGCATCGTCACTGCCCACCAGGTAGACCGAACCGCTGGCCTGCGCCGGCGGTTCGAAGGACTGCTCGGCCACCCATTCCTCGCCGGGCGGAGCGGTGGAACACCGGTACTGCACCATCGTCGCCCGCGCCACCAGCGCGCCGTCCTGGATGACGTCGCACTCGGCGTTGCGGACCCGTCGGCCGGCACGAACGAGCCTGGTGCTGACGGTGGTGGGCACCAGGCGGGCCGCCTTGAACAGATCGGCGGTGAACCGGGTGGGCCGGAAACCCTCGGCGGCGTAGTCGATCTCCAGGCAGCGGGCGGCCAGACCCACCACCGCCGGGCCGTTGAGCAGGTCGGCGCCCCAGCGGCTGAGCGCGGACTCCGTCGGAAGGAACACACCGTCGCCGGAGGCGAAGAAGTGATCGGGCGCCCTGAACACCCCGGCATCCTCGCACAGCTCTTTAGCCGACATAATCAACCCGGGTCCACAGTGGCGAAGGGATGGCCGATGTCGAATGTCGAGGCGGTCCGCACCGCCTCGACCGGTCCTGACCCGGCCCCGGCACCCGGCCTGCTGATCGCCACCCTCGGGGTCGTCGCGCTGACGGTGGCCGTCCTGCAGACGGCGGTGGTGCCGATCCTCGGGGTGATCTCGGTTCAGCTCCAGGCCGCCCCCGTCGACGTCAGTTGGGCGGTGACGGCCAACCTGCTCGCCGCCGCGGCAACCACACCGCTGATCGGCCGCCTCGCCGACCTGCACACCAAGAAACGGGTGCTGCTCGCCGTCCTGGTCGTGGTGCTCGCCGGTTCGGTGCTGGCCGCCACCACGGCCTCGCTGCCGCTGTTGATCCTGGCCCGGGTGCTGCAGGGGGCGTCGTTCGCGCTGTATCCGATCGGGGTGTCGATCCTGCGCGAGGAACTGCCGGCGTCCCGGCTGATGGGCGCCATGGCCATCATCTCCGGGGTGCTGGGCTTCGGCGGCGGCATGGGCCTGGTGAGCACCGGGCTGCTGATGCGCGGCGACGCCGACTACCACCGGGTGTTCTGGTTCACCACCGCGTTCTCGGTGCTGGTGATCGTCATGGTCGCGGTGGTCGTGCCGAACCGGCCGCGCACCGGGTCGGGGTCGGTCGATTGGGCCGGGGCGCTCGGCCTGGCCGGCGGGCTGTCGGCGATCCTGCTGGCGATCACCCAGGGAAGCAGTTGGGAATGGACGTCCCCGCAGACCCTCGGCTGCGCGGCCGGCGGCGTCGCGCTCCTGGCGCTGTGGTGGTGGTGGGAGCGGCGCTGCGCCGAGCCGCTGGTCTCCATCGGCATGCTCACCCGCCGCCCGATCCTGCTCACCAACATCGCGACCATCCTGGTCGGGATGGGTCTGTACTGCGTGTTCCTCGGCCTCACCGACTACGTCCAGGCGCCGGTCGCCGCGGGATACGGCATGGGCGCCTCGGTGCTCTACACCAGCGTGGTGTTCCTGCTGCCCGGTGCGGCGGCGGGCTTCCTCGTCGCACTGGTCAGCGGACGCTGGATCAACCGCTTCGGCGCCCGGCGGGTGCTGGTCGCGGGTGCGGCCATCGGGATCGTCGGGTTCGTGGTATTGGCCGTGCTCGAACGGGCGGGCTGGCCGGCCGCCGTCGCCGGGATCCTGGTCAACGTCTACATCACGCTGGCCTACGGGGCGTTGCCCGCGCTGGTGGTGAGCGAGGTCGAACCGAGTGAAACCGCCGTCGCCACCTCGATCAACGCCATCTCCCGCACGGTGGGCGGTTCCACGGCCGCCGCGCTGATCGCGTTCCTGCTCACCCGGACCTCCGACACCGGCTACCCGCCGGAGAGCAGTTTCACCGCGATCTTCGCCCTGGGCGCGCTGACCGGGGTCGTCGCCATGGTGCTGATCGCCGTCGGCAACCCGCCGCTGCGCCCGGAGTCGACCGACGACGCCGCCGACGCCCGCGCGATGAACCACGAATGGGGCTGACGGTCGCCAACCGTGTTCGGCCCAGCCATGTTCGGCAATCCTGCTGCGCCCGGCCCCGCAGGGCGGCGATAATCGGCCGATGCGCCGTGTGCTGCGGGCCGTGATCGCCGGGACACTGCTGACCGGGGCCACCCTGGCCGCCCCGCCCGCGCAAGCCTCGAACACCTGGGCGCTCAACGGCACCTACACCGCCACCTCCAACGGCGAGTGGGCCCGCACCAACGACGTCTTCCACGACGAGCGCAGCGTCCGGGCCATCTGGACCATCTCCTCGCAGTGCAGTTACCCCACCGAGTGCACCGGGACCGTCACCAGCGATCAGGGCTGGACCGCGCCGATCTATCAGACCAGCGGCGAGTGGTACGTCAAGCACATCGTGCCCGGATGGATGCCCTGTCCGGACGGGTCGACCGCCGACGGGTATCAGGTGTTCCGCTTCAAGGCCATGACGCCGGGGGGCGACCAGACCGACCCGACGTCGAACACCCTGGTCGGGGAGGATTCCACCACCGGCCCGGGCGGGGCCTGCGGACGCAGCCTTCCGCTGTTCATCGCGATGCCGTTCAAGCTGGTCAAGATCGGCTGAACGGAGCGCTCGGCCGGGTTCAGTTGGTCGGCATCAGGTCCTGCCAGGACCGCGGGGCACCGGCGGCGGCCAGGTCGGTCTGCCGGTACACCCCGCCGTCGGGGGTGGCGAACTGCCCCGATTTCGGGTCATAGGTCGCGATCGCCACCGACGGCCCCTCCCCCGCGTCACCGAAACCGCTGGGCGCCACCACCGTCGCGCCGTCGGCCGGGGGTGCCGGCACCTGAGGCTCGGCTGGAGGCGCGGCCGGCGCCGCGGCCGCGGGTGCCGGCCCGGGCGGCATCGGGGTGCCCTCCAGTGGGCCGAAGATGGTGTCGTTCAACGTCACCCGGTCATCCGGCGGGATGCCCTGGGCCAGCAGGTTGGGGTCGATCGGGTAGGGCCCGAGCGCATGCTGACGCATCGCCAGCGGCGCGTAGTCCTGGTCGCTCTCGCAGATCTCCACGGTCGGCGCGCGTTTGCCCGGCTGGCCCATGCACGGGTAGTTGCGGGCGCCGCGGACGGCGATCGGTGAGTCCTGTGGCAGTTTGCAGTACAGCCCGTCGGGGGTGTCGATATCGGTCAGGTCCGAGGGCGATCGCCACGACGACGGTGGCAGGAAGCCGACCGTGCAGGCCGGTGGGTCGTTGAGGGTCAGGGTGAAGTCGCCCTGGGTGAACCCGGTCGGGTTGTTGCGAGGCAGACCGACGGCCTGCACTGAGCCGACATAGGGCGGCAGCAGCACCAGCAGCTGTTCGATCGAGGCGTTGTAGGTGACCGCGATCTGGCCGACCGTGGTCAGGTTCGCCAGCAGCACCGGCAGTGTGGGTTTGACGTCGGTGAGCAGCCGGGACACCTCTTGCAGCGCGCCCGGCCCGTTGCGCAGCACCCCGCGCAGTTGCGGGTCGTTGGCGCTGAGTTGGCCGGTCACCCCGGCCAGGCTGCGGGCCCAGATGCGCAGCGCGTCGGCCGAGACCGCCTGGCCCTCCAGCAGCGGCCGACCGTCGTCGATGAGCGCTCGCGCCCGGTCCCCGACCCGGTTGAAGTCGGCCGACACCCGGGCCGCGGAGTCCACCAGAACCGACAGGTCGTCGGCGGACCCGTTGAGGCCGGTGAACATCTCCTCGAGGAGTTGGCCCAACCGATCTTTGGGGATGGTGTCCAGTAGGGCGTTGACCTGATCGAGCATCGGGCCCACCTGTTGCGGAACGGTGGTGTCCTTGGCGGAGATCACCGACCCGTCGCTCAGGTACGGGCCGGCGTCGGTCCGCGGCTGCAGATCGACGTACTGCTCCCCCACCGCGGACACGCTGAGCACCCGGGCCACCAGATCGGACGGGATTTTCGGCGAGGTGTCCAGCGACAGCGTCGCCACCACACCGGCCCGGTTGGCCCGGACCTCGGTCACCTTGCCGATCTGCACCCCCCGGTAGGTGACGTTGGAGAACCGGTACAGCCCACCGGTTCTCGGCAGTTCCATTTTCACCTCCATCCGGCCGATGCCGAGCAGGGTGGGCAACTGCAGGTAGCCCAGCACCATCGCGGTGACGCCGACGATCGAGGCGATGGTGAAGATGATGAGCTGGTTGCGGACGAAGCGGGTCAGCATCAGTTGCCTCCAACGTCCAGTGGGGCAAGGACAGACTCCGGTGACGGGGGCGCCTCCGGCGCGGGGTCCGCGGCCGGGTCGAGCGCCGGCGGGGCCGGCGGCGGAGCGCTGAACGGAGCGTTGAGCGGGTCGTAGGTGTAGGTCGCATACCACGGATCCCCCGGTGCGGGAACCAGTTTCGCGCCCTCCTGCCCCCACCGGGTGCCCAGGAAGAGGGTCTTCTTCAGCCGCGGCACGGTGAAGTCGAAGATGATGTACTGGTTCAGATAGTCGCCGCGGATCGCCCGGTCGATGGTGGCCTGCCCGTAGGGCAGCGCGGTGAAGTAGGCGATCGCCTCGTTCAGTTCCGGTCCGACATCGGCCAGCGCCTTCAGTGTGGGCTCCAGGTTGCGCAGGTTGCGGACCAGGTCGGCCTGGGTGTCGTTGATCAGACCGGAGGCCAGTGTGCTGAAGTCGCCGAGCTTCTGCAGCGCCGCCGTCAGCCGGGGGCGTTCGGCCACCAGGACGTCCAGGGCCGGCGGAATCCGGTTGAGCGCCTTGGTCAGAACGTCCCGCTGGCCGGCGAAGGTGTCCGCGAGCCGGTTCAGCGAGGTCACCGTGGCGTTGATGCTGTCGCGCTGGGTGGCCAGCACCCCGACGAAGTCGTTGAGCCGGGTCAGCAGATCCTTGATCTGCGGCTGGCGGCCGTCGAGTGCTTTGTTGAGTTCGCTGACGATATCGCCGATCTGGCCGACCCCGCCGCCATTGATGACCACCGACAGGGCCGAGAGAGTCTGCTCGGTGGACGGGTAGGTGGAGCTCTTGTTCAACCCCAGGGTGGCGCCGGGCGCCAGGCGGCCGCGGGGGGCCTCCCCCGGCGGCGGGTCGAGTGCCAGGTGCATCGAGCCGAGCAGGCTGGTCTGCCCGACCGAGGCCACCGCGTTGGCCGGCACCACCACACCGGGTTTGACCGAGATCTCGACGTCGGCGTGCCAGTCCCGCACGCGCATGGTTCCCACACTGCCGACGACGACATCGTCGATCATGACCGGCGAATTCGATTCCAGGGTGCTGACATTGGCGATCTCGACGTGATACGTCGTCGCGTCCGCGCCGCGGCCGACCGCCCCGGGAAGCGGCAGCGAGTTCAGTCCGTCGAACGCACACCCGCTGGCGGTCAGGGCGAGACACACCGCCGCCGCGGCGAGCAGAGTGCGGCGCGCCGTCACGGCGTGCCTCCCTGCTCGGACTGCTGGCTCGGCGGCGGGCCCGCCTCGGCGGGCATCAGGACGTCCTGCAGCGTCGCCGGCGGCGCACCGGCCTGGCCGTGCGGAACCCCGGCCGGCACCGGAGCGCCGGGGAACAGCGCGGGCTGCGGGTCGGCGGGCAGCCCGTCGGGTGCATAGGCGCCCGCCGTGGTGTTGGGCGGTCCGCCCCACCCCGGCGGCGGTGGCACGTCACCATTCAGTCCGGTGTAGGCCGAATAGCCCGGCGGGACTTCCGGTTGCACCGGGCTGCCACCCCCGCCCGGGGCGAGCTTGGGTTCGGAGTAGATCAGGTTCCACGGGCTCGGGGACTTGCCCAGGTACGCGTTGAACGGGAAGGGCAGGTAGTTGAAGTTCAACAGCCGCAGCGCCGGGCCGAGGTACTGCGAGCACAGCTTGCTGGTCTCCGATGACGTCGCGTTCTCGATCGCCCCGATCGCCGCGCACACCACCTGCAGCGGGTTGGAGAAGTTGGCCAGCGCGAAACCGCCGAGGGCGCTTTGGATGTCGGGGTTGTAGATGTTGTAGGCGTTGCCGATGGCGTTGGGGGCCACGTGCAGCAGGTTCTTCAGGACCATCTGGTTCTCGCTGATGTTGCGCACCACATCCCCGAGGCGGTCGACCTGCTCGGCGGTCTGCCGGCGGCTGCCGGCGACGAAGCGCTTCACGTCGACCACGGCGCTGGACAGGTTGGTCAGCGCGGCGTCGAGATCCGAACGGCTGCCGTCGACCACGCTGGAGAGGCTGGCCAGCCGGTCCTGGAACTGGACGATCTGGGCGTTGCTGTCGCGCAGCACGGTGACGAAGGTCTGCAGGTTCGTGACGACCTCGACGATGTCGCCGCTGCCGTCGGCGAGGATTCGGCTCAGCCCGGCCAGTTGCCGGATCGTCTCGCGCAACTTCGCGCCGTTGCCGTCCAGTGCGTTCGCGGCGCTGTCGATGAACCGACCGACCGAGGACGTCGACACCTCGCTGGTGGGGCCGAGGTCGGTGGCCAGCCGGTCGAGTTGGGTCTTGATCTCGTCCCATTCCACCGGGATTGCGGTGCGGTCGGTGTCGAGCACCGCGCCGTCGCGCATCCGCGGGGCGTCGGTGCGGCCGTCCGCCCCGTAGGCCGGGGTCAACTGGACGTAACGCGCGCCGACGAGGTTCCCGGCGACGATCACCGCCTTGGCGTCGGCCGGGATGGGCACCTTGTGGTCGACGGCGAGGGTCAGCTTCGCCTTGGTGCCCTGCGGTTCGATGTCCTCGATGGTCCCCACCCGGACCCCGGCGACCCGGACCTGGTCGCCCGGGTAGATCGCGGTGGCGGTGGTGAACAGCGCGGTGATCCGGGTGGGTTTGAGCACGGTGCTGCGCAGCACGGTGACCACCCCGGCGATCAGCAGCACCGCGAGGACGGCGGCGACGGCGGCCCGGGACCGGCGAAGTGTCGTCACGGTTGCCCCCACGTCTCGTTGGGTTGCGGGATTCCGTTGTACGGGAACGGGAACTCCGCGCGGGGTCCGGCGTTGTCCGGGGGCTGCCCGGCGTCGACGCCGCGGCGGAAGCCCAGCGCGTAGTCCAGGAACGGCTGCAGGGTCTGGGCGGGGGCGAGGTTGGCGACGAACGCGTTGTAGTAGAAGCCGTTGTTGACCGCCTCGGCCTGGGTGAGCTGGAACTTGGCCAGCCCGGCCATCGCCTTGGTGATGTTGTCGTTGTTGCGTTGCAGCACCTCGGTCACCGAGTTGAGCTTCTCCAGCGCAGGCGCGAGTTCGGCCTCGCTGTCGGCCACCAGTCCGGTCAGCTGCTGGGACAGCGCCGAGGTGTTGGCCAGCAGGTTGACGATCGCGTAACGGCGGGCCTCGAGCACGCCGAGCAGTTCGTCGGCGTTGAGGATCAGGGTGTTCACCTGCTGGCTGCGCTCGCCCAGGATGGCGGTCACCTGCGCGGCGCTTTTCAGCAGCCCCGACAGCGCCTCGTTGCGGTCGTTGAGCGCCCGGGAGATCCGGCTCAGCCCGTCGAAGGTGGGCGACAGTTGCGGCGCCAACCGGTCGATGGTGGCCGAGAGGGTGTCCAGGGACTGGTTCAGCGCGGCGGTGTCGGTGTCGCGGGTGTTGCCGGCGAACTCCCCGAGCGCGTCGCTCAGCGAGAACGGCGACCCGGTGCGCGTCACCGGAATGACGTCGGTCGATCGCAGGGTTCCGCTGCCGGCCGACTCCAGGGTCAGTATCCGCTGGCCCAGCAGGGTGCCGGTGCGGATGTGCGCGGTGGTGTCCGACCCGAGCCGCACCCGGCCGTCCACCATGAAGGTCACCAGCGCCAGGCCCCGCTGCAGGGAGATGTCGCTGACGCTGCCGACCTTGACCCCGGAGACCTTGACGTCGTTACCCGGCACCAGGCCGCCGGCCTCGGTGAACAGCGCCTGATGCCGGATCGAGGTGGCCAGGTTCAGCAACTGCTGCGGTTGCAGGCCGACGGTGATGATCAGCACGATGAGGACCACTCCGATCACACCGGAGCGGACGAGTCGGGATCCGCGGTATCTCTCCATTTAGGGTTCCGCGCACCTTCCGGTGTGCTGCATGATCCACGGGAAATAGGCGGTCCGGCCCTGCAGGTCGGTGACCCGTACCGACATTCCGCACAGGTACTGGTTGATCCAGCTGCCGTAGGAGCCCAGCCGCACCAGTTTCCGGTAGTTCTTCGGCGCCTTCTGCAGGGCGAGGTCCAGGGTCGCCTTGTCGTCGTCGAGGATCGGAGCCAGCCGGGCCAGTTGGTCGACGGAACCGGCCAGCGGCGGGCGGGCCTCGGTCAGCAGATCGGTCAGCGACGCGCTGCCGGCCTCCAGTGCGGTGATGGCGTCGCCGATCGGGTCGCGGTCGGCGGCCAATCCGGTGATCAGCCGTTCCAGCCCGTCCACCGCGCCGGAGAACTTGTCGCCGTCCGCGGCGATGGTGCCCAGCACGGTGTTGAGGTTGTCGATCAACTGCTGCACGGTCGCGCTGTTGTCGGCCAGCGAGGTGGAGAACGCCGAGGTCTTGGCGAACAGCGACTCGAGATTGCCCTCCTGGCCCTGCAGGATCTGGATCAGCGACCCGGTGAGGGCGTTGACCGCCTGCGGATTGAGGCCCTGCACAACGGGTTTGAGCCCGCCCAGCAGCAGGTCGAGGTCCAGGGCGGGCATGGTGCGGTCAGCGGGGATCACCGATCCAGGCGGGGCGATCGCGGCCGATCCGGGACTGTCGAGCAGTTCGAGGTAGCGGTCGCCGACGAGGTTGAGGTAGCGCACCGCGGCCTTGGTGCCGGCGGTCAGCACGATGTCCTCGTCGGCGCCGAAGTCGACGATCACGGTGTTGTCCGGTTGCAGGTCGACGCTGTGGACGCTGCCCACCTTGACCCCGGCGACCTTGACGGCGTCACCGGACTTCAGGCTGGAGACGTCGTCGAACACCGCCGAGTACCGGTTGTCCGTCGCGGTGCGGAACTGCCCGAAGGTCGCGAACAGCGCGGCGGTGACCAGCAGCATCACCACCCCGAAGATCCCCACCTTCAGCGAGGTCCGCCACAGACTCGTCATCCGGGCTGCCCGATCTGCGCGCTGTTGCGGGGCGGCCCGGCGATGGGACCGAACAACGCCTGCTTGAGGGCGTCGGAGTTCAGCAGGATGCCCTGGTTGCCGTACTGCGCCTGGTTGGCGCCGATATCGGTCACGACGAACGGCGGCCGGACCTCATAGCCCACGTTGGGCAGATCAGTGCACTGCGGGCCGCCCTTGGCCGCCACCTTGGGCAGGTTGTCGGGGTAGCGGTAGCGCTCCCGGCCCAGGAAGAAGCCCTGCAGCAGAACGGCTCCCGGCACCGGCAGGCCCGGACCGTTGGCCAGTGGCAGCATCGCCCCCAGCCCGCAGGTCAGCGCCTCGTTGTAGCGGTTGGTTAGGTCCGTGGTCGGGGCGAGCAGGTGCACCACGTCGGTCAGCGGACCCCGGTTCTCCGAGACCACCTCGGTGCCGATATCGGCCAGTCCGATCGCGCTGATCAGCAGGGTGTCCAGGCTGTCCCGTTGGTCGACGAGGGTGTCGCCGATGCGGGTGGTGTTGTCGACGATGGCCAGCAGGTCCGGTCCGGCGTCGGCGAGGGCGTCGAAAACCGTTGGCGCCAGCGCGAGTTCGTCATTGAGGTTGCCCAGAGCCGGGTTGAGCTTGGTCAGCGCGCCGTCCAGGTCGACCAGGGTCTGACCGAACGTGTCGCCGCGGCCGTTGAGGGACTTCGCCAGCGCCCCGAGGGTCTGGTTGAGCTTGGCCGGTTCCACTTTCGACAGCACCGACACCAACTGCTGGAACACCGTGTTGAGTTCGACGGTGACCCGGTCGCCGCCGCGGATCACGGTGTCCGGGCGCAGCGACTCGGCGGACGGGTCCGCGGGCGGGACGAGTTCGACGAACTTGGCGCCGAACACCGTCGACGAGGTGATCTCGGCGCCGACGTTGGCCGGAATGGAGTCGATCGCGTCGGGGTCGATGGCCAGGCGCAGCGCCGCCCCGCCGTCGGGCAGGGCCTCGATGGAGTCGACCTGGCCGACCTGGGCGCCGTGGAGTTTCACCTTCGCGTCGGGGTACATCACCAGGCCGGCCCGGTCGGCGACCACCGTGACCGGGACGGATTTCGTGAAACTGCCCCGGAAGAGACCGACGGCGACGACCACGACCATCAGCAGTGCCAGCACGGTCAGCACTCCGGCGAGCGCACGGACGGATCCGCGTTCGGCGAGTCTTCTGGCGGCCATCGCGGTGTCCTACCCGGCCAGGTTGAAGTTGCCGTTGGAACCGTAGATCGCCAGCGATACCAGCAGGGTCACCGAGACCACCACGATCAGGGACGTGCGCACCGCGTTACCGACCGCCACCCCGACCCCGGACGGCCCGCCGCCGGCGAAGTAGCCGAAGTAGGTGTGGATCAGCAGGATGGTGATCGCCATCAACACCGCCTGGAAGAACGACCACAGCAGGTCCACCGGGTTGAGGAAGGTGTCGAAGTAGTGGTCGTAGAGACCGGCGGACTGACCGAACAGCACCACGGTGACGAACTGACTGGCCAGGAACGACAGGATCACCGCGATCGAGTACAGCGGGGTGATCGCGATCATGCCGGCGGCCAGGCGGGTGGACACCAGGTACTCGATGGGCCGGATGCCCATGGTCTCCAGGGCGTCGACCTCCTCGTTGATCCGCATCGCCCCCAACTGCGCGGTCACCCCGGCACCGAAGGTGGCGGCCAGGCCGATGCCGGCCACCACCGGCGCCGAGATCCGGACGTTGATGAACGCCGCCAGGAAGCCGGTCAGCGCCTCGATGCCGATGTTGCCCAGCGACGAATAGCCCTGCACGGCCAGGGTGCCGCCGGCCGCCAGGGTGAGGAACCCGACGATCGCCACCGTGCCGCCGATCATCGCCAGGGTGCCCGCTCCCATGCTGATCTCGGCGATCAGGCGGATGATCTCCTTGCGGTAGCGCACCACCGCGTGCGGCACCCCGCCGATGGCTCGTCCGTAGAACAGGGTGTGGTCACCGATGCCGGTGAAGAACGTCGCGGGACGGCGGAATTCGCGAACCAACCGGGGGAAACGCATCCGCAGGATCGTCATCGCGCTCACGCCGTCACCCCGTCGTCAGCCGGATGCCGATCGCGGTGACGACCACGTTGACGACGAACAGTGCCATGAAGGCGTACACCACGGTCTCGTTGACGGCGTTGCCGACCGCCTTGGCGCCGCCACCGCTGATCATCAGGCCGCGGTAGCAGGCCACCATGCCGGCGATCAGCCCGAACAGTGCGGCCTTGACGCACGAGATGATCACCTCGGGCACCCCGGTGAGCAGGGTGATACCCGCGGCGAAGGCCCCCGGGTTGACGTCCTGGACGAACACCGAGAAGACGTAGCCGCCGAGGATGCCGATCACCACGACCAGGGAGTTGAGCAACAGGGCGATCAGTCCGGAGGCCAGCATCCGCGGCGTCACCAGGCGCTGCACCGGGTTGATGCCGAGCACCTCCATGGCGGCGATCTCCTCGCGGATGGTGCGCGAGCCGAGGTCGGCGCACATCGCCGTCGCCCCGGCGCCGGCCACGATCAGCACGGTCACCAGCGGGCCGACCTGGGTCACCGCGCCGAAGGCCGCCCCCGCCCCGGACAGGTCCGCCGCGCCGAGTTCGCGCAGCAGGATGTTGAGGGTGAAGCTGACCAGGACCGTGAACGGAATGGCCACCAGCAGGGTGGGGGCCAGCGACACCCGGGCGACGAACCAGGACTGCTCGAGGAACTCGCGCCACTGAAACGGCCGCTGGAACACGAACCGGACCGCGTCGACCGACATCGCGAACAGTCCGCCGACGGCTTCCATCGGACCGGATACGCCCTTGCTCAGCGCGATGCCCGGCGACCAGCGGTCCGCTGCTCGATTCGTCATCCGCTTCGGCGCTCTCCCATTCCGGCCCATTCCAGCGGTGCGCCCCGACCACCCTGTTATCCGGGTCACACCGCTGCCGGGAAATCTATGCGATGAACCGCGGCAGAGGGGCCACAATGGGCGAGGCGGCCGACGGTGCGGTGCGAGCGTCTCCGTTGCGGATACGTGCGAAATGGGCCAAGGTTTACCCACGGTCGCACGTCCGGCGGTTCCAACGGCAGCACCGGACAGCCCAGAGGAGGACGGACCCTGACTGACACCGGCGCCGCCGCGACACCACAGACCACCGGGCAGGACCGGGCCATCGGATCCGACGGCCGCCGCCCGGTCATCGAGATCGACCATGTGACCAAGCGATTCGACGACTACATCGCGGTGGCCGACGCCGATTTCACCATCGGTGCGGGTGAGTTCTTCTCCATGCTGGGGCCGTCCGGTTGCGGCAAGACCACCACCCTGCGGATGATCGCCGGATTCGAGACCCCGACCGAGGGCGCCATCCGCCTCGAGGGCGCCGACGTCTCCCGGGTGCCCCCGCACAAGCGCAACGTCAACACCGTCTTCCAGCACTACGCGCTCTTCCCGCATATGACGGTGTGGGACAACGTCGCCTACGGGCCGCGCAGCCGGAAGAAGGACAAGGCTTCCGTCAAGAAGAGCGTGGACGAACTCCTCGAGGTCGTCCGGCTCACCGATTTCGCGCTGCGCAAGCCCAGTCAATTGTCCGGCGGCCAGCAGCAGCGCGTCGCGCTGGCCCGGGCACTGGTCAACTACCCCAGCGCGCTGCTCCTCGACGAACCGCTGGGGGCGCTGGACCTGAAACTGCGCCACGTCATGCAGTTCGAGCTCAAACGGATCCAGCGCGAAGTGGGCATCACCTTCGTCTACGTCACCCACGACCAGGAAGAGGCGCTGACGATGAGTGACCGCATCGCGGTCATGAACGCCGGCAACGTCGAACAGATCGGCACCCCGACCGAGATCTACGACCGCCCCGCCTCGGTGTTCGTCGCCGGGTTCATCGGGCAGGCCAACCTGTGGCATGGGCGCCAGACCGGCCGCAGCAACCGCGATTACGTCGAGGTCGACGTGCTGGGTGCCACGCTGCGGGCGCGGCCCGGTGACACCACGATCGAGACCGGCGGGAAGGCCACCCTGATGGTGCGCCCGGAACGGGTGCGGATCTCCGTCGACCCCCCCGCCGGTATGACGACCGGTGCCGTCGCGGCGGTTCGGGCCACCGTGGTCGACCTGACGTTCCAAGGGCCGGTGCTGCGCCTGGCGCTGACCGCGCCGGACGGATCACCGATTCTGGCCAACGTCGGCCCCGAACAGGATCTGCCCATGCTGCGGCCCGGCGACGAGGTGTACGCCGGGTGGTCACCGGACGCCTCCCTGGTTCTTCCGGACGCCGAGATCCCCACCGCCGAGGATCTCGAAGAGATGCTCGACGACTCCTGACCGTCCCCTGATCCAGCTCCGGATCCGATCGTCCACTCCGACCGCACTGTCGAAAGGCTTACTCCCCCATGGCACAACAGATCGACCCGAACGTCCTGGCCCGGCTGAACTCCCGTCGCCGCTTCATCGGCGGCGGCGCGGCCGCCGCGGCCGCCATGATCCTCGGACCGTCCTTCCTGGCGGCCTGCAGTTCCGGGGAGAAGTCCGGCTCCGGATCCTCGGCCGCGCCGTCGGCACCCGAGGACGACGGCAGCCCGGCCACCGGCAAGCTGCGGGTGTCGAACTGGCCGCTGTACATGGCCGACGGCTTCGTCGCGGCGTTCCAGACCGCCACCGGCCTGACCGTCGACTACAAGGAGAACTTCAACGACAACGAGGAGTGGTTCGCCAAGAACAAGGAGCCGCTGTCGCGCAAACAGGACATCGGCGCCGACCTCGTGGTGCCCACCCAGTTCATGGCCGCCCGGCTGGCCGGTTTGGGCTGGCTCAACCCGATCAGCGAGACCCGGTGGAGCAACAAGAAGAACCTGCGTGCCGACCTGCTCGAGGCGAAGGCCGATCCGGGCCGCAAGTTCACCGCGCCCTACATGTCCGGCATGGTGGGTATCGCCTACAACCGGGCCGTCGTCAACCGTGACCTGACCAAGGTCGAGGACATGTGGGATCCGGAGTTCAAGGGCAAGGTGAGCCTGCTGTCGGACACTCAGGACGGCCTGGGCATGTTCATGCTGGCGCAGGGCAATTCGCCGGAGAACCCCACCCTGGAGACCGTGCAGAAGGCCGTCGACGTCATTCGGGAGCAGAAGGACAAGGGCCAGATCCGCCGGTTCACCGGCAACGACTACGCCGACGACCTCGCCGCCGGCAACATCGTTGTGGCACAGGCCTGGTCGGGAGACGTCGTTCAGCTGCAGAAGGACAATCCGGACCTGAAGTTCGTCGTCCCGGAGTCCGGCAGCACCTCGTTCCTGGACACCATGGTGATCCCGTACACCACCCAGAACCAGAAGGCCGCCGAGGAGTGGATCAACTACATCTACGACCGGGACAACTACGCCAAGCTGATCGCAGCGACCCTCTTCGTGCCCGTGCTCAGCGATATGACCGAGGCGCTGAACCGGGTGAACCCGGAACTGGCCACCAACCCGTTGATCAACCCGTCGCCGGAGACCCTGGCCAAGCTGAAGTCCTGGGCGCCGCTGACCGATCAGCAGACCCAGGAGTTCAACAAGGCCTACGCCGCGGTCACCGGCGGCTGACGATGGGTCCGTTCTGATGGCGGGGGTAGCCACCAGTAACCGCCAGCGCAGCAGGATCGCGCCGTATCTGATGATCCTGCCCGCGCTGGCCTACCTCGGCATCTTCTACGTGGTGCCGTTCTACTCACTGTTCCGCACCTCGCTGTCGACCATGGGCGGCTCGGTCTACCTGCCGACACTCACGTTCGCCTGGGAGTTCGGCAACTACGGCCGGGCGCTGACCGAGTACCGCGAGCAGATCCTGCGGTCGTTCGGCTATGCGTTCTGCGCGACGCTGCTGTGTCTGCTGCTCGCCTTCCCGCTCGCCTACGTCATCGCCTTCAAGGCCGGCCGGTTCAAGAATCTGCTGCTCGGCCTGGTGATTCTGCCGTTCTTCGTCACGTTCCTGATCCGGACCATCGCCTGGAAGACCATCCTGGCCGACGAGGGCTGGGTGGTCAGCGCGCTGGGATCGGTGGGTCTGCTGCCCAGCGAGGGACGGCTGCTGTCGACGAGTTGGGCGGTCATCGGCGGCCTGACCTACAACTGGATCATCTTCATGATCCTGCCGCTCTACGTGAGCCTGGAGAAGATCGACTCCCGGCTGCTGGAGGCCTCCCGCGACCTCTACGCCACCAACCGCCGGATGTTCGGCAAGGTGATCCTGCCGCTGGCGATGCCCGGCGTGCTGGCCGGCAGCCTGCTGGTGTTCATCCCCTCGGTCGGGGACTTCATCAACGCCGACTATCTGGGTAGCACCAAGACCACCATGATCGGCAACGTGATCCAGAAACAGTTCCTGGTGGTCAAGGACTATCCGGTGGCCGCGGCCATGAGCTTCGTGCTGATGGCGTTGATCCTGGGCGGGGTGCTGCTCTACACCCGGGCGCTGGGCACCGAGGACCTGGTGTGAGTGTGAGGGGCTGGTCATGACAGTCGAGGCGGTCACCACGCTGAGCCGGCCGGGCCGGAACTTCCGGGGCACGTTCAAACTCGGGGATGCGACCCTGCGCCTCGCCGCCGGGCTGACGCTGCTGTTCCTGTTCGCCCCGATCGTGGTGATCGTGGCGTTCTCCTTCAACAAGCCCGCCGGGAAGTTCAACTACACCTGGCAGGGGTTCACCTGGGAGAACTGGGCGGATCCGTTCAAGTACCCGGCGCTGACTGACGCCCTGAAACTCAGCCTCAACGTGGCGGCGGTGTCGACCGCGATCGCCCTGGTGCTGGGCACCCTGGTGGCGGTCGCCCTGGTCCGTCAGCGTTTCCGCGGCCGCACCGCCGTGGACACCTTCATGGTGCTGCCGCTCACCTCACCCGAGGTGGTGATGGGGGCCTCGCTGCTGACGCTGTTCCTCAGCATGGGCTGGGCCACCGGCTACGTCACCGTGGTGCTGGCCCATGTCGCGTTCGAGATCAGCTTCATCGCGATGACGGTGCGGGCCCGCATCCGCGGTTTCGACTGGACCCTCGAGGACGCCGCACTGGACCTCGGCGCCGGCCCCACCAGGACGTTCTTCACGGTGACCCTGCCGTTGATCGTGCCCGGCATCGTGGCGGCGGCCATGCTGTCCTTCGCGCTGTCGCTGGACGACTTCATCATCACCTATTTCGTCAGCGGATCCACCGTCACCTACCCGCTGTACGTCAACGCCGCGACCAAGGCCGCGGTGCCGCCGCAGATCAACGTGCTGGCCACCGCCATCCTGCTGATCAGCCTGATCCTGCTCGTCGCCGGAACGCTCTACCGCCGCAAGCGCCTCGACATCACTTAGGCCTGCGCCGGCCAGTAACCGATGATTCCCGAGCCGAATTCGCCAGTCGGCCCGCGCTGGGTTCGTTCTGGATCAGGCGATGATCGCTGAGGTGTCCACGATCACCGGTCAGACTCCCGTCTCGGAGTCATAGCCGAGGATGTCCTCGCGCTGTACCTTGGTGATCGGGGTGCGATCGGGCAGCATCGGCCAGATCTCGGCGGCCAGCACCTCGAGAATCTCCTCGGCTCGGGCTTCGGCACGGGCTTGAGTGAGCTCAAGTTGGCTGCGCAACGCATCCCGGATGGCCTGGGTCTTGTTGCCGTGGCCCATCCGCCGGGCTAGTTCTTCGGCAAGGCGAACGACGTCAGGGTCCTTGATGTTCAGGGCCATGGGTAGAAGGTACCCATCAGGAGCTCCGAGGTACCACCCGTTGACGACGGTCTCAGGGGGCCGGCCACGCATAGTCCCGACAGCCGTTCACCAGGGAGTGGGCCGTCCGTAAACTCCTCGTCGTGGAACTCAATGGAGCTAGTGCAATCGTTACCGGCGGCGCATCGGGCATCGGGGCCGCCAGTGCCCGCAAGTTGGCCGATCTCGGCGCCCGCGTCGTCATCGCCGACATGCAGGCCGAACGCGGGCAGCAACTCGCCCAGGAGATCGGCGGGGTCTTCGTCCCCGTCGACGTCACCAAGACCGAGCAGATCGAGGACGCCGTCAACACCGCGATGGATCTCGGTCCCCTACGCGCGCTGGTGAATTCGGCGGGAGTCGGCTGGGCGCAGCGCACCATCGGCAAGGACGGGGAGTTCTCCTCGGCGCACAGCCTCGACGCCTACCGCAAGGTCATCGAGATCAACCTGGTCGGCACGTTCGACTGCATCCGCCTGGCCGCCACCGCCATGAGCCGGCTCGATCCGACCGACACCGGTGAGCGCGGGGCGATCGTGAACATGACGAGCGTCGCGGCGTTCGACGGCCAGATCGGCCAGGCGGCGTACTCGTCGTCCAAGGGCGGTGTCGTCGGACTGACTCTGCCGGTGGCCCGTGACCTCGCCGCTGTGGGAATCCGGGTCAACACCGTGGCACCGGGCCTGATCGACACCCCGATCTACGGCGAGGGCGAGCACGCCGAGGCGTTCAAAGCCAAACTCGGACAGTCGGTGTTGTTCCCGCACCGCCTCGGCAAGCCCGAGGAACTGGCCTCGATGGTCATCGAGCTGATCACCAACTCCTACATGAACGCCGAGGTGGTCCGCGTCGACGGCGGCATCCGGATGCCACCGAAGTAGGCCCGTGCCTGCACCCTGACCCCCGGCCCCGCGCGGCCATCACCGCGCGGGGCCGCAGGAACTAGAGTCCTCGAGATGCCGGTCGAAACGCTCCTCACGACCATCCCGCCGCTGGCGGTGTACCTGAGCGTCGCCGTTATCATCGGCATGGAAAGCCTGGGGATCCCGATGCCCGGGGAGATCGCCCTGGTCACCGCGGCCTTCCTGGCCACCCGAGACGCCCTGGACATCAACCCGGTCGCGGTGGCCGCGGCCGGTATCACCGGCGCGATCGTCGGCGACAGCATCGGCTACGCACTCGGGCGCCGATTCGGGATGACCCTGTTCGAGAAGATGGGTCGGCGCTTCCCCAAACACTTCGGCACCGGCCACGTGGCACTGGCCAAACAGTTGTTCACCCGATGGGGCGGGTGGGCGGTGTTCTTCGGCCGGTTCATCGCACTGTTGCGGATTCTGGCCGGACCCCTGGCCGGCACCCTGCGGATGCGCTACCGGTACTTCCTGGCCGCCAACGCCGCCGGAGCGGTGTGCTGGGCCGGCGGCACCACCGCGGTGGTCTACTTCCTCGGCGTCGCCGCCGAGAAGTGGCTGGCGCGGTTCTCCTGGGTCGCCTTGGTGGTCGCCGTCGTCATCAGTGCGGTGCTGACGTTGCTGCTCAAGCGGCGCACCGCCGCCCTGATCGCGCAACTGGAATCCGAACACGACTGGGAGAGCCTGCGCGGCGCACACTGACAGGCCGCGCGTGCTGCGTCCAGATCAGTCCGGATCAGCTCGCGACCAATTCCACTCCCGCCGAACGCATCCCGTCCAACGCCGCCGCCGTCGTCTCCGCGGCCACCCCGGCGGTCAGGTCGACCAGCACCCGGGTCTGGAAACCCTCCCGGCGGGCGTCCTCAGCGGTGGCCCGCACGCAGTAGTCGGTGGCGATGCCGACGATGTCGACCTGATCGACCCCGCGGTCGTGGAGCCAGTCCGCCAGTCCGACCCCGTGGGCCGTGCCCTCGAAACCGCTGTAGGCCGCGGCATAGGCGCCCTTGCGGAACACCTCCTCGATCTGCTCGGTGTCGAGGTCGGGATGGAACTCCGAGCCGGTGCTGCCGGCCACGCAATGCCGCGGCCAGGAGTTCAGGTAGTCGGCATGGTCGGAGAAGTGGCCACCCGGGTCGACGTGGTAGTCCTTGGTGGCCACCACGTGGACGTACCCGTGATCGGCGGCCAGCAACGCGTTGATCTTCGCCACCACGGCGGAGCCCCCGGCGACGGCCAGTGAACCCCCCTCACAGAAGTCGTTCTGCACGTCGACAATCACCAGAGCCCGCATAGCCGATAACGGTATCTTTAGCCCTCGTGACGTCGTTCGACTTCTTTGAGACCGCCGAACTCCCGGTGCCCGAGATCACCTGCGAACAGGCCCGGGCGATCGCCGCGGAACACTTCGGCCTGCACGTCACCGCCGACGAACTCGGCAGCCAGCAGGACGCCAACTTCCTGCTGCGCGACGACGACGGACATCCGGTCGGGGTGCTCAAGGTCGCCAACCCCGCCTTCAGTCGCAGCGAACTGGAAGCCCAGGACGCGGCCGCGGCGTTCATCGCCGCCGGCGAGGGGCTGCGCGCGGCCACCAACCTCGAACCTGCCGGGTTCGAGCCGATCGCTGAAATCACCGGCGGGACAAGCGATTCCCACCGGCTGTTCGCCCGGATCCTGAGGTTCCTGCCGGGCGGGACGCTCAGCGGGGAGCAGTACCTGAGCCCGATCCACATCGCCCGACTGGGCGAGGTCGCCGGCCGCACCTGCCGGGCGCTGGCCGCGTTCGAGCATCCGGGCGTGGATCGGGTGCTGCAATGGGATCTGCGCCATGCCCTGCGCACCGTGGAGGTGCTGTCCGCCCACATGACCGACGTCAACCGCCGCGACCTGGTGGAGAACGCCGCCGCGTCGGCCTGGCGGGTGGTCTCCGGCGTCGCCGCCGACCTGCCGGTCCAGGTGATCCACGGGGACATCACCGACGACAACGTCGTCTGCGCGGGTGGCCTGCCCGACGGACTGATCGACTTCGGCGACCTGACCCGGTCCTGGACGGTGGCCGAACTGGCGGTCACGGTGTCGGCGGTGCTGCGCCACGAGGGCGGCGAACCGGCGGCGGCCCTGCCGGCCATCGAGGCCTTCCACGCGGTGCGGCCGCTGAGCCCGGCCGAGGTGGACGCACTGTGGCCGCTGGTGGTGCTGCGCGCCGCCGTGCTGGTGGTCAGTGGGGTGCACCAGAGCAGCATCGACGCCGAGAACACCTACGCCAGCGGCGCACTGGAGCTTGAGTGGCGAATCTTCGAGCGCGCCAACGCGGTTCCGCTCGACGTGATGACCGCGCAGATCCGCCACGCGCTCGGGGTGACGCACCCGGTGGACCCGGTTGGCGCCGAGGTCCCGATGATCGACGTCGGCGGCGCTTCCGGGGTGGCCCGTCTGGACCTGTCGCCGGAGTCCGACGACGTCGACGCCGGCCGCTGGCTGGACCCG
>JAKOYE010000120.1 GCA_029780675.1 Actinomycetes bacterium | reverse complement strand
GTCAGCAGGGTGTGGCTGACGTCGGCGGTGATCCCTTGAGCGGTGTGGATGGTGCAGGCGTAGCCGAGCTCGGTATGGGTGCGGACATAGTCGGCCGGCAAGGTGATGGTGAAGGCGTTGCGTTGGTGCGCAACCGTCAACGACCCGTCGTCGCCGATGGCCTGGACGGTCCACCGGTCGCCGTTCTTGACCCAGTCGGTGGGGGACAGGCGTAGGCGACGGTCGTTGCTGCGGGTCAGGACGACGTCGCCGATGCCTGCCTGATTGTCGTCCGCTAGACGCACCGACCCGTGTGAGCTGTGACCGCCGTTGGCCAGGCGATGGGTGCGGGCGCGGGCGTTCAGTTCGGCGGCCAGCTCGCGGGTGGGGGCCAGCATGACGGCGTCCCGCCCGGCGGACCGGTCCTGCGCCCAGGCCGCGAAGACGTCGTCGGTGATGGTGGCCAGGTCGCCGACGTGGACTCGTCCTTGGTCGAGGTAGTAGCCCAACGCTTCGGGTCGGCCTTCCCGCAACGCCAGGGATGCGGCGGCCTCGGCCGGGTCGGCGAACCGCATCAGCTCGGACAGATGGTTTGCGCCGTGCACGGTGGCGATGTCGCGCAGGACGCCGCCGGCCCCGATCGCCGACAGTTGCTGGTCGTCCCCGATCAGGCGGACGCTGGCACCGCGGCCGACGGCGTAGGTGATCGCGGCGTCCAACGACATGGTGTCCGCCATGCCGGCTTCGTCGATCACCATCAAGGTGTCCGGCCCGACCCGGGCATCCCAGTCGGTCATCTCGTCGTGCTCTAGTGACCAGATCAGCTTGGCCAGGGTGTCGGTGTGCTGCCCCAGCTGCTCACCCAGGGCGGCCGAGGCCGCCGCCGAGGGGGCCAAGCCGACGACGGTTCCGCCGCCGTCCACCCACGCGGTGGACAGGGCTCGCATCGCGGTGGTCTTACCGGACCCGGCGGGCGCGATCGCCAACTGCAAGCGCGCACCCGAGGTGGCCATGGACCGCACGAGAGCGGCCTGACCGGCGTTCAAGGTCATCCCGTTCGCGGTCGATTCCAGCAGCGCCAGGTCGACGACGTGGGCTGGTGTCGTGCGCCCGTCATGCTGGCCCGCACGCGCGACGATGCGTTCCTCGGCGGCCAGAACAGCCCGTGAGGTGTAGAGGTCTGCTCCGGCTACCCCGTAGGCGCTCGAACCATCACGACGACGAAGCGCCTCGGGCTCTTGAATGCCATCATCGGCACTCGTCAGATGCACCGAGTGCGAATCGAGAGCTTCACCTACGAGGAGCGTGACGACCGCAGCGACATCTTCCCGCGGCAGATCAGCGCTTCGGGCCACGCGCATCGCCTCGGCGTGGACGTGCCAGACCTGCCAGGTGGAGCGCCGTTCCTGCATCGTCTCGACGATCTGGGTCGCCGTCGAGGCGATCCACGCGGCATCCACCCGATCCCGGCTGTGAGCCTTGGGACGGCACGCTGCGGAGACCATCGCACGGACCGCGGCAGGGCCGCCGAGGACCTGTTCGGCCTGGGCTGCCCAGGCAGTGCGTTGCTCGGCCAGGCTGCGGGGCTCGTGTTTGTCCTCGCGGGTCTCCAGGGTGGCCTGCTGGGCCAGCTGGATGGCTTCGATCGGGGTTGGTGGGCGGCCGTGGGTGGCCTGGAAGTCCACGGCCAGCTCGGCTCGGCGGGCTTCGATGCTGACCCGGCGGGTGGACCAGCGGGCGTTCAGTGCGGGGTCGACCCCCACGATCTCCCGGATCGGACGCTTGCGCGGATCACCATCGATGCGGGGGGCGAACCGCACGCCCAACGCTTCCGACAGGCGACCTTCCAGAGCGGTGTTGTACGTCTCTGAGGCCGCGACGACGGCCTTGTAGATCAGCCGCCCGTCGATGGCCAGCCATTTGCCGCCATCGCGGGTTTGGACCTTGTTCGCGACGGCAACGTGGGTGTGCAGGTCCGGGTCCCCGGCCCGCGAGTCACGGTGGGTGAAGGCCGTGGCGACCAGGCCACGCACATCAATCTGCCTAACACCATTGGCCCCTTCACGGGTGAACAGGGCGTGGGACTCGATGAACGCCAGCGCATCAGCGACGGCGCCGGCGTGGGCCTTTTCGATGATCGCTGCGGTCGCGGGATCGGCGATCGCCCACAACGCGCTCACGCTCTTGACGGGGGAGAACGTCAGGTCGTACCCCGCGACCGCCGTCGTCTTCGGGCGGGAGTGCTTGGCGATCGTGGCGGCGATCTCACGGGCATCGGCCGGGTCGCGCCCGAACTCGGCTCGAAAGAACTCGACCGCGACCTGGGTCCGTACTCGGGCCCGATCGGCCACCGGCACCGGCCAATCACCAGGCAACCCCGCGGCCTCGTTGATCGCCGCGATGGCCTTGGCGACCTCGATCCGAAAGGCCGACACATCGCCGGCGTAGACCTTGTACGGAGCACCCAGCCGTGCCACGGACGCGTAGTCCTGCTCGGTCAGGTCCGGGCCCTGCAGCTGCGCCATCCGCTGCGCGGCAAGCGGGTGATGCCCGGCGCCGAACAGAGCGGCCATCTGCTCGGCCGTGACTACGTCACCGACCTGCAGGCCCTCGATCCCGGCCAGGCCCGACCCGACCCACACGCCGGGCGCCTCGCCCTTGGCGCTGTAGTAGTCGGCCAGCCCGGTGTGACCCTTGTCCGTGGCGTCCTGGGCTGCCACCTGGCGGGTCAGATAGTCATACCCGCTCCCGGCAGTCAGCTTGTGGACGGTCATGGTCACGCACCCCTAAAGCCGCCCACCACCTCTCGGGTGGTCAGTAGTTGAAGGGGTAACGACCGGGAATGCAAGAGGTGTGTGGCACATGGGTTTGGCGGTTTTGGGGTGGGGACGCAGCGGGTGGGCTGGTCAGCTCGGCGGGCTGGTGGGTGAGGTCGCGGGAAGTGTCGGTGCTGGGGTGTCCACTGGGGTCGTGGTGGTGGGCTTACGGGGTGCGGAATCGATGAGTCAGGACGTGCGGAAGGCGGGTTGTGATGGGGAGTAGTCAGCAG
>JAKOYE010000116.1 GCA_029780675.1 Actinomycetes bacterium | reverse complement strand
GCGCCAGGCGCAGACCGGCCAGCTCGTCGACACCTTCATCCGCCAGCCCACCCAGATGATCAACTTCGGCCAGGTCCTCGACGGCGGCAAGTGCGAGGGCGCCTACAACGACGTCGTCAAGGGCGGGCCCTACGGCAACGAGTCCGACATCCGGGACAAGATCTCCGACTGCGACGACACCCTGGGCGAGTACGCCGCCAATCCCTCGGCCTCCATGGCGTTGGGCTCGATCGTGTTCTTCCCGGCCGCGTTCGTGATCTTGGCGATGTGCATGCTCCTCGGGGGGTCGGTGATCGCCGCGGCGGTCTGGGCGATGTTCCAGTCCCTGAAGGCCATCGTCACGTTCGTGACCGGGCTGCTGCCCGGCGGTGGCCGGGGGTCCCTGATGCTCACCGCAGCCGAGACCATCGTGGCTCTGCTGCTGATCGTCTTCACCAGCGTCTTCCTGTCGGTCTTCCTGCTGGTGATCCAGGCGCTGTTCGCGGCCTCCAAGGGGGAGTCGATCCCGAAGACCTTCGTCATCGTCGACATCCTGATCATCGTCGGGATCTTCGTCTACATGCGTCAGCGCAAGCAGCTCAAGGCTGCCGCCCAGCGGCTGGCGCAGTGGATGTCCCAGCGCCCCGGGGGAGCTCCGGCCACCCGCCTGCCCGAGCGGTCACCCGGCATCGGTCTGGGCGCCGCGTCCACGGCCGTGCGCACCGCCACCGGCCTGGCTCAGCTGCGAGCTCAGCGCGCGGCCGCCAACCGGGAGGCCGGCCCCACCTTCGTGGACAACCGTCAGCAGGCCGCGGTCTTCTTCCCCTTCCCGCGCCGCAACGACGGGGGCAACGGCCCGTTGCCCCACGTCGACGTCGTACCGACCCCGCGCCCCGGCGGGGGAGGGCCCGGTCGACCGCAGCTGCCTGGCGGACCCGATCGCCCACAGCTGCCCCCGGGCGGCCCCGGCCAGCCCCCTTCGCCTGCTCCCAGTGGCGGCCTACCCCGGATCCAGGCGCGCAAGAAGGCCGCCGGGGCCCTCGTGCGCGCGGGCACCCACGCCGCCCTGGCGTATGCCACCGGTGGAGCCTCGACCGCGGTGACCGGTGCAGCACGCGCCGCCAGCGCCGGCAAGACCGCCCGCCGAGTGGCTCTGGCCGCCCGGATGACGCGCAGCGCCAGCCCAGCCCGGCCGATGCCACTACGGACCAAGCCGGCACCCCGGCCCGGTCACCCGCAGCGCCCCGCGGGCCCGGTGATCCAGGGCGAGGTCATCTCCTCGAGCTCGGCCCCCTCGACCTCCCGGTCCGCCCCGCCGCGCAGCGCCCCCTCGCCGACCCCGCAGCCGCGCCCCGGCAAGGGCACCCCCGCACCGACAGGCAAGAACACTCCGCCCCCGGGCAAGAAGCCCGCTCCTCGGCAGCCTGCCCGTCCTGCAGCGCCGGCGGCCGCGCCACCTCCGGTGAAGAAGCCATCTCGGTCGAGCACGCCCGCTGCTCAGCCGCGGTCAGAGAACGCCCAGCGCGCCGCCCAGCTGCGCCAGCGTCTGGCTGACCGTGCCCGTCGCCCCCGCCGCTCCGCCTGAAGGACATGACCTGACATGCGCCGATATCTTGGCTCCCTCGTCCTGGCCGGCGTGGTCCTGGTCGCCCTGTGGTTCCTGCAGCAGCGCGACGACGAACCACCGGCCCAGACCCAGCCCACCTCGACCTCCTCCGCTCCTACGGTCACGGCCCCGGTGCCGGTCACCCCGGCTCGGGCCGCCGCTACCCCGACCGGCACCTCCTCGACGTCGACGAGCGCCCCTCAGGCTCCTGCAGTCAATCCGGTCGAACCCGAGGGCGACCCGGTCGACCCCACGGCACCCGCCACCGCCCGCGATGAGGACCAGGCCAAGCAGTTCACCGCCTACGCCAAGGCCGCCGAGGCGTTCATGGCCGACTTCGCACGGCCCGCCGCCACGGTGACCGAGCAGCAGTGGTGGACCAAGGTCTCCGGGCACCTGAGCGAGCAGGCAGTCACGGCATACGAGGGCACCGACCCCCAGAACGTCCCCTTCACCGCGGTCACCGGCCCGGCGACCATCGTGCCCAGCGACGCACCGAGCCAGCTGCTGGCGATCGCCCGGGTCCCCACCGACTCCGGCTGGTACCGGGTCGAGATGACCACCACCGCGGACGGGATCCGGATCACCCGGGCCAGCCCGGAGAGCGGTGGCCAGCGATGAAGAAGAAGCTCATCTTCGTCCTGGTCGCCCTGACCGGGATGGGCATGCTCATCGGCCCGGTCCTGCTCGGCCTGGTGGCCGTGATCTTCAGCGCCAGTGCCTCAGCCACCCAGAACCCGTGCATCACCTCGGTCGTCGACCCCGTCGGTGGTCCGGTCCGTCTTCCGGTCACCGGCGCCTTCACCGTCACCAGCGAGTACGGCATGAGGTACAACCCCGGTCCCTACGGCAACGGCGTCTACCGCCTGCACGGCGGCATCGACCTGGTCATGACCGGAACCTCCAAGACGGTCGTCGCCTCCAGCGCCGGCGTCGTCTCATCTCTGCCCACCGACCCCACCGGCGGCGGCAACATGGTGGTCGTCGACCACGGCGGTGGCGTGAACACCGTCTACATGCACCTGGCCTCTCGCTCGGTCACCCTCGGAGAGAAGGTCTGGCCCGGCAAGCCCCTGGGCATCGAGGGCTCCACCGGCAACTCGACCGGCTCGCACCTTCACTTCACGGTCAAGGTGAACGGCCAGCCCGTCGACCCGCGCCAGTGGCTCACCACCCAAGGCCTGACCCTGCCGCCCACCCGCGGAACAGCAACGGCACCGCCGGCGGTCACCACCGCGACCCCGGGATCCACTCCCACCGGCACCACCGACCCGATCCTGGCCACCCCCGGGACCGGCACCATCACCGCCAAGCCCGTCATCTCGAACCTCCCGGCCCAGGTCGGGCCCTACAAGGGCGAGCAGGTCGTCAACGCCGGCTACGTCATCAAGGCCGGCCAGGCCATGGGTCTGGACGCCAAGACGATCACCATCGGTGTGATGACCGCGATGGGAGAGTCCAGCCTGGTCAACATCGGCTACGGCGACGCCGCCGGCCCGGACTCGCGCGGGCTCTTCCAGCAGCGGGCCAACGGAGCCTGGGGGACCCTGGCCGACCGGATGAACCCGACCATCGCCTCGACCAACTTCTTCAAGGCTCTCATCGCCGTCCCCGGCTACCTGCAGATGGAACCCACCCTGGCCGCGCACAAGGCGCAGCGCAACGCCGACCCCTACCACTACCAGCCGTACTGGGCCGACGCCGTGCTCATGGTGTCCACGCTGACCGCTGACCCCTCCCTGCTGGAGAGCCTGCCCGCCGGCGGCTTCCTCGAGGGCTGCGAGGGCGGCGGCCCAGGAGAACCGCTGAACCCCGGCGACGGTTCCGGCGCGGCCATCGTCTCGGCCGCCAAGCACTACCAGGGCACCCCCTACAGCTGGGGCGGAGGCAACTACCAGGGCCCAAGCCTGGGCATCTACTCCAGCCCCAGCCTCGACGGCACCAAGACGGTCGGCTTCGACTGCTCAGGCCTGGTCATGTTCGCCGTCTACAACTCCACCGGGATCCAGCTGCCGCACAGCGCTGAGGACCAGGGAAAGGACGCCAGGGGGACCACCGTGCCCAGAGACTGGACGAAGATGCAGCCCGGCGACGTGATCGCCTTCAGCGAGAACGGGTCGGGCTCACCAGGCAGCTTCGGGCACGTCGGCATCTACATCGGCAACGGGCAGATGATCCACGCACCCCGCCCCGGCAAGACCGTGGAGATCGTCCAGCTGAAGGGCTCCAGCTACTACGAGCCGATGGCCTGGTCCATCAAGCGGTACGCCAAGACCGGTGCTACGGCCTGACTCACGCGCGCGCCGGCCGCAACCGGTCCGCGGGCAGCCACTCCTGGACCGTCACGTCCCCACCAGCCTGCTCGAGCACGAACACCACCTTGTCCACCCAGCCTCGCTGGTCCTGCGCCCACTGCAACACCAACCCCTGGGCCAGACCATGCACCGGGTGGTTCACCACGCACCACCGCTGCCACGCCGGAGCGTCAGCAGGAGCAGGCTCCTCACGCGCGACCCCGTTGACCGGGCGGTCCTTCAACGGGATCCCGGCCCGGACCGGTGGCCCGGCCTGGCCCGACGTCGACATGCGACCGAGCGTAGATCGCCGCCCTGACCCCCGTCACAGACCGCCCCGCAATGACCCTTCCCAGAACGCACACCCACCCGCATCCTCAAGCAGAACGGAACGCCGTCGTGACCCAAACGCCGCCCCGCCAGACCGGCCGGATGACTGCCATCCTGGGCGTGGCCACGGTGGCCGCCACCGCCGCAGTGATCTCCTTCTCCCACGTGCAGGCACTCGCCCGCACAGCCGGAGAACCTGAGCTGACCGCCTGGCTTCTCCCGCTCAGCATCGACGGGGCGATCGCCGCCGCGGCCGCGGTCGTCCTGGCCGACTCCAAGTCCGGCCGGCGGACCACCTTCTTGACCTGGCTCATGCTCGCCCTTGGCCTGGCCGCCAGCCTGGCCTCCAACATCGCCAGCGCCCAACCGACATGGACCGCCCGCGCCGTCGCCGCCTGGCCCCCGATCGCACTGGCCCTGGGCATCGAGGTGCTGGCCTCAACGTCCCGCCGGTCCGGCCCGATCGCCCCTGCCCGGCCCGGGACCCCCTACACCACCCCCTCTGAGCAGACCGAGCCCAACCAGGTCTCGCCCCTGGCCTCATCCCGGAGCGTCTCGACGCCCGCCTCCCGGCCCGCGCCGCTCCCCGCAAGCGGATCGCCCACCACCCCCGCCGGCGGGAAGCCCGGCCCGGTCCGCCCGTCGACGAGCGAGCAGCTGCACCTGGTCGACAAGCCGGCCGCGGGCAAGCCATCCCACCCCGCCGCGGAACGAACCGAGGACGACCGCGCCATCGAGGTCATCCGCCGCCTGGACCAGGCCGCCGGCGGGCAAGCCTCACGCCGGACCATCCAGGACGAGCTGGGCTGTGGAGCCTCGCGGGCAACCCGACTGGCAGCCCTTGCCCGGACCGATGCGCGGTCCGGGCAGATGGGCCAACGATCGGCCTGATCGGGGTGCGCGGGGTCTTGCCCGCACACACGATGACCATCTGGCGCAGCACGCGAAACTGTTGGGCGCGCCCTCTTGCCCTCAGTGGGCGGATGGAGAAGCCTGAGCGGTAGAACCCACCAACCGCTGGAGCCAAGGCAGCCGTGAGCACCTCCTTCGAGACACCCGTCGACCAGTGGATGCCGGCTGCTCTGGTGTCGGCCCTGGAGGACCTCACCTCAGCAGTCAGCAGCCAGAGCGAGTCCCTGGACGGTCTTGGTGCCGGACCGGACCAGCGCATCTCCGGAGACTCCGTCCTCTTCTCCCGCATCCCGCCCCTTCGAGTGGTGGTGAGCGTCGTCCTCGAGGCGGACCTCTACGCGGAGCTCGAGGCGTCAGGTTGTCGGGATGCAGGAGAGATTGACAACGAGCACGCGGGACACTTTGACGAGATCGGCCTGGTGTGTGTTGGTCATCAAAGTAGGTCGTCCGGGATCTGACGACGCTGGGACACCCGTCCCGGTCGGGGCATGCGGAGACCGGCCAGAGGTGTAGTACTCCTGGCTTGCCTCGCCCCCGCAAGGGGTTCTTTTGCGGGGGC
>JAKOYE010000115.1 GCA_029780675.1 Actinomycetes bacterium | reverse complement strand
GGCGGCCTTGGCCCAGCCGGCGGTCTCGTGGACGAACCCGTTGAGCCAGTCGCCGACGCTGTGCTCGGTGGGGATGGCCACCATGCGGATCGTTCCGGGGAAGCAGCGGGCCAGCAGCATCCGGGCGCGGGCGATGTGGCTGGTGTGGGTGACGACGGTCACAGACGTCCAGCCGCGTCGCTCGGCCTCGGCGGCGAACGCCTCGGCCTCGCCCTGAGTGGTCTCGGGGACGGGGGTGAGGCACACCGTCCCGGGGACGTCGCACTCCCGGAATCGTGGGAGATGTTCGAGACTCTTCGGCCGCGACAAGACCCGGACGCCGGGCCAATCCCGGACGGTGGCATCCGTCTGACCCGCCTCGCCGCCGGGGGAGGCGAGGAAGTAGATGGCGTCCGTGGGCGCGACGGCGTCCGTAGGCGGATGGGCGAACGCGACCGCGCACGTGGCGAGCCACAACCCCACGATGGCGACACCGACCCCGAGCGTCCACGCCGCTCGGCGTCCGGGTCTGGTGGTCACGCCCCCAGCATGCACCGTCGGGGGTGGGGTCCAGAACCCGGATAGATGCACAGGTGCATATGTGGATGCTGTAATGTACCGTCCGTCCAGGTGACCGTCAGGGCGTCTGTGGTCGGGGGAAATGGAGGGCCCCCGGTTGAAGGCGCATCTGAACCGAGACATGCCTACCCCGGGGGAGACCCACGTAATGCCAACCTTCAGCGCCCGCAGCCTCCGCCTCCTGTTCGCTGCGTGGGACGTCGCCTGCTGGTGCGTCGCCACACTCTTTTTCGTCGCGGCCCGCTACGACTTCACCCTCACCGGCATCCAGTGGCTGTACACGGTCGCGTTCATGGCGTCGGCGTCCGCCGTCCAGTTGGCGCTCGGCTGGGCGACGATGCTCTACCGCGGCCGCGCCCGGATCGGCAGCTACCACGAGGTCTGGACGCTGCTCTGGACCGCACTCGGCACGGCCGTGGCGGTCGGCGCGGTGTTCTTCGTGGTCGGCCTCGGGTTCCCGCGCGGCGTCGTGCTGACGGCCCCGGCCGGCGCGATCGCGGCCATGCTGGGCGGACGCCT
>JAKOYE010000253.1 GCA_029780675.1 Actinomycetes bacterium | reverse complement strand
GAACCGGGGCAGGGGTTTGCCCATGGCCATCTTGCGCATCCACACCAACGTGGCCACGTACAGCCCGAGCAGCGCCGTCAACAGCAGCTGCCCGAACGGGCTGGCGTACGGACGCACATAGTCACCCGTCATCGCCAGGAACGCCAGCACCCCGATCGTGATGAGGGTGACCAGACGGGCAGTTCCACGCGGCTTGTCCCGATCGTTTTGGATCTCGCGGCGGATCCGCACATCAGCGGCCACGGACTCCGCCAGCGACTCCAACACCGCAGCCAGGCCGGTCCCCCGTCGGCGGGCACCCAGGATCAGGTACCCGGCGACCAGGTCCCCGGTGGTGTCGTCGATGTCGTCGGCGAAGGCCCGGATAGCGTCCTCGGTGGACCAGCGGGCCCGCAGCCGGGCCGCCAACGCGGTCACTTCGGCGCGGATCGGTTCGGGCGCTGAGCGGACGGTCGCGATCAGAGCCTGTTCCAATCCGACGCTGACGCTCAGCACCCCTGACAGGGACCGGGTCCATTCTTCCAACGCCTCCAGCCGGGTCGTGCGCTGTGCTTCCTCGGGCGCGGACAGCAGCATCGGCACGCCCACCACGGCGGCGGGCACCAACACCACAGCGATCACCCACCCGGTTGCCAAGGCCAGGACCACGCCAGCGACCCCGCCGACGATCAGCAGTTGACGCCGCCCTGCGGGCAGTGCCGCGAGCCGCTGGGACCACGGGCGTCCTCGCTCACCTCCACGACGTGGGGCAGGAGGTCGCACAGGGGCCAGGCGCAAGCCCGCCACCACGCCGAGAACGCCGGCGACGAGCAGCGCCCCGGCTACCGCGGCGACCAAGGCCATCATGACGCGGCCTGCTGTCCGTGGAAGCTGCGTAGGTCGAAGCCGTACGCCTCCAGTTCGCGGTAGTCATCAGGCAGCACATTCGCAACGGCGATCCGCGTACCGGCCGGGGCCCGGAACACGCTCGTGGTGGCGTACCCATGCGCCTGTTCCCCCGGTTCGACGACGATGATCTCGCTGACCCACCGGGCGCGCT
>JAKOYE010000091.1 GCA_029780675.1 Actinomycetes bacterium | reverse complement strand
TCCGATGAAGACCACCCTCACCACCCTCGTGACTGCCTGCGACGGCACCACCAACCCGCTCTGTGGGATCAAACCCGACCCCACCGTGTTCGGTGCGGCCTTCCAAGGGCAGGTGAACTCGATCCTGTCGGGCCTGTGGTTCCTCGTGCTCGCAGGCCTGGCAGGCGCCGTCCTACTGGGACTGGCCCGCTGGGGGTATGCAGCGCGGGTGAGCCACAACCCGGACGCCGTGACGTCTGGGTCCGAGCAGGCCCGCAAGGCCGGTGTCGCGTTCGGTGTCGCCGCAGCCGCCACCCTCGTGCTGTCCGCGATCCTCACCGCGGCTGGCATCAACTAACACCAGCCGTTCCCCCTAGGAGATCTTCATGAAGCGGGTCGCTGTGATCGTCGTAGCCCTGGCCGTCCTCATCGTCGGCATCGTCGTCGCGACCCGGGACCGCACCACACCGGCAGCCGTCTCGGGGCAGACGCCTGCCCCGACCTCAACGAGCCTGACGGGCGGGATCACCCCCGGTCAAGGCGCGTCCGGTCTGGCACCAGACGGGATCACCCCGATCGGGTGGCCCTCGACCTGTGACGGCGCGGTCGGGGCAGCCACGGCTGCCGTGGTGGCGTTCACCGACCCGGTCGGCACCCCTGGGTGGGGCACTCCTGCCGCGAAACGCGGAACTCCCCGGGCGGGTCTGACCGAGACCATCGCCCGACTGACCACCGGCACCCACCCCAGCCTGGAGAAGGCCGCCACCGGGGCATACCCACAAGACTGGCCAGGGGAGATCGAACACCCCGAATGGGGCGGATACCGGCTGGCCTCCTGCACCGCGGGCAGTGTCGCCGTCGTCGACGTGTTCAGTTGCGCCACCGTCACCGAGGTCCCGGCAGGGACCACCGGGTGGGGGTCGGACTGCTACGCGCAGGAGTTGACCATGCGGTGGGGTGGGACGCCCACGGATTGGCGGGTCGCGCAGTGGGAGACGACACTGCCCCCACCTCGCCCAATGTTCGGGGGGCCGTTGTACACCAACCCGAATCCGCCCACCGCCGTGCAGCGGCGGGCGGCTCTCGCGGCGGGTGTACCGGGGTGGCAGGAGTATGCCAATGCGCCCCGCTGACATACACCGCGTGTCCGTCGCCGCCGTTCTCGCGTTCGTCGTTCTCTTGGCTGGTGGTATGCCGACGGCATCGGCGGACCCGGCACCGCCGACTGCGGGAGAGGCGGCAGCAAGCGTGGTCTGTGCGCCTTTGACATGGCTACCTGGCGGAAGGGCCGGCAAAAAGTGTGAGGACGTCGTCCAGCAGGTGTGGACGACGGTGGAGGGGCCGTCGGTGACGGTGGTGTGCCGGGCGATTCTCGGGCCGACTTACCCATTGCTGGGGACTCAATGTGAGTCGGCGGTGGCGTCTGTGTTGGGTCAGGCGGCGTCGGCGGCGAAGGCGGCAGTTGACGCGGCCGGGGCGGCGATCGGGACAGCGGTGGCGGCGGTGAAGTTTGTCGCGAACCCTGCAGGGGTGGTGGATGAGTGGGCTAACGCGAACAAGTCGGCGGCGATCGACTTGACCGAGCAGGTGATGTTGAAAGCGAACGCTGCGACCGCTTCTGATTTCCAGGCGGGATGGTTCACCTCGTACTACGCGGGGGCGTTCGCGCTTGGCCTGGTGGTGATGGCCGTGATGTTGCTGCTGCTCTACCACGACGTGGGGCGCGGCAAGGTCGCTGGAGACGAGTTCGCGGAGGCCATGTTGAAGGCACCCGTGGTCGTCGTGGTGATGGGGTTCACGCCGGCATTGACGACGATGCTCGCGAAGGCGACGCAGGCCCTCGCGGACGGTATTGCGGGCGCGGCCGCCACCCAGGTGGGTGGCTTCATCGGTGCGACTGGAGGCTGGTGGGCGGCCTTTACGGGGGCAACCGCGGCGACCATTCCGGGTGGCAGCCTGGTCGGGTTGCTCGTGTTCGGGCTGATGGCGTTGGGCGCGTTGTCGACGTTGGCGGGCCTGGTGATGCAGCAGTTCGGCGGGTATCTCGCGGTCCTGGTGATGGGTATCGGGTGGGGCATGTGGGTCCACCCGATCTATCGGCCGAAGGCCCGCCGCGTGTGGGTGTTCTTCGTCGCACTGATGCTGCAAAAGCCCGCCTTCTGGTTCCTGCTCGGCGCCGCGTTCCTGGTGTTGAACCACACGCCTGGTGTGGTCAGTGCCGACCCGGTGGCGATCCTGACCGCGTTGATGGGGATCGTCATGGTGCTCCTCATGGTCGGTCTCGCGCCGTGGGCTCTGCTCAAGTACTTCGCAGCGTTGATGCCTGGCGGCAACGAGCACCAGCGGGGCAGCGGTGGCCACGTCACGGAGGCGGCGTTGGCGGGTGCGGCGGGCGGGGTCGGGTCCGTGATGATGCAGCGGGCCTGGTCGATGGGCCGCGACAACGGCGGCGGGGGAAGCGCGGCGGCGGGAGCCACGTCAACTGGCGGGACAGGGGCCGCAGGCAGCGGCGGGGCGACCTCCACTGGTGGTGGGGCAGGCGCCGCCCCGTGGCAAGCCCGCGCTACCGGGACCGGGGCTGGGCAACCGGCTACGGGCGGCCGGAGCGGCCCAGCGGCCGCGACAGGGGCCCGTACAGCGGGTGGCGGGGCTGGAGCGGCGGTCGGGGCGGCAGTGCCGGTGATCGCGGCCCAGGCCGGTATGGGTGCCGTGACCGGGACCGTGTCACGGGCACGTCGGATCGCTGAGGAGGGCGGCGGCGACATGGGACGGGAGGACAACCAGTGAGGACCGTTCGGTTAGGCGGTGTCACCCGGCGAGGGCTGACTGGCGGTCGAGGCCGCACCGTGATGACAGCGATGATGCTGGCCTGCGGCGTCATCGTCGTGTGGGTGCTGCTCGTGCAGACCATCGCGTCGTTGGTGATCGGGGCGATCGGGTTGGCCACCGTGGTGGCGCTGTTCACGCCGTTGGACCTGGCCGGGTTTGGTGGCTCGACGCTGGCTGGGCGCGGGGTGCGGCGGTGGCGCTGGCAGCATCGGGTCCGCACCGGGCTGGCCCTGTTCGAGCCGGGGCAACCAGCCCGGAACGCACGTAAACCCGCCAAGACGACGACCGGGCCACGGATCGTGCCGGACGTGCTCGGGGATGTGAGAGTCGTCGACGTCACCGTCACGACGGCCTCGACCGAGGGTCAAGTGTGTGTCCTGTTGCATCGGCCCAAGAGCGGGCCACGGTATGTCACCGTCGCGCTTGAGGTCGACACCGCTGGCGGTGGCGTTCAAGCGCAACAGGACTCCGACGACGAGTACGCCCGGTGGGGTCGGGTGAAGGCTGCGCTGGCCAGGGAAGGGTCTTTGGTGCGTGGCCTCCAACAGGTCGAGCGGGTGCAGCCACCTTCGGCGGTGGCACACGCGCGGTGGTTGAACGAGGTCGTCCCCGCAGGGGCGTCCAGAGACATCGCCGGGTCCTACAAGGACCTGCTGGGCCGGTTGTCGTGGTCGGCTGAGACGCACCGCACCCTGCTGGTGTTGCGGATGCCGCAATCGTTGGCGTGGGATCTGCGCTGCCGTGAGGAGTTCGGGGCAGAGACCGACGACACGTCCGCGCAGTTGGCGGTGATGGAGGCGTCCCGCGCGGCCAGCCTCATGGTCAGTGAGGGCGGGGTCCGCCGAGCCCGGCCCCTGTCGCAGGCACAGTTGGCAGCCGCGATGCGCGCCTGTTTGACCGACGCCTGGTCATGGACCGATTACCGCGACGAGCAAGGCCAACCGTTGACGCTGTCGACGTGCTGGCCACGGATGGATGCCCGGGACCGTCGACACGTCCACGTCGGGGACGACCGGTGGATCCGCACCGCGACCGTGGAAGGGCGACGGCTGCCGGGCGAACCGGTCCCGGTCAGTGTTCTGCGCCGCCTCGTCACCGGCATCTACCCGGCAGTGGTGCGGACCATGTCGGTCACGGAGGAACTGGTGCCGGCAGGGCGGGCCCGCAGCCTGGCCCGCGCCGAACTGACTCAGGACATCGCCACCGCGACCTCCGGCGGAGCCGTGCAGGACGGCAGCCAAACCGATCAATTGAACGCCTCCCAGGTGCGTCTGGCGGACCTGCGACCCGGGTCAGGTCACGGCGGGATCAGGTGGGCGATGCACATCACCGTCTCCGGGACCAGCGAGAAGGACCTCAACCGGGCGTGTGACCGGTTGGCGGGAGTGTGCTCGGACATTGGGCTGCCGATCCGGTGGCTCGACGAGGAACACGACCTGGCCCTCACTGCCGTCCTGCCCCTCGGGCGCGGGCTCACGTTCACCACCCGGAAGGTCAGCCGATGAACAGCACGAAGCGCGGCAAGGAGCGGCCCGCACCCACTCCCACAGCGGCGACCACCCTGCAGACGGGGGTGCGGCCGCGACGCCCGTGGCTAGAGCGAGCCGGGTTCTATGAGGTCACCTCACGCGGCATACCGTCCACAACCCGGCAGGCCGAAGCGTTGCGGTTCGGGGTGTCCGTGCGGGCCGGGTCTGAGCGAGCCCTGGTGCTCGGCGTCGACCTGGACACCGGGGAGATTGTGTTCAGCGACCCCGTGTCGGACTATGCGATGCCGGACGGGCCACGCTCGCCGACCCGGCTCGCGTTGGGCGATGTCGGGTCAGGCAAGTCGACCCATCTGAAGATCAACGGCGTCTTGCGGCCGCTGCTTCTCGGCCGACGGGTCGCCGTGGTCGACAAGAAGATGCAGAGCGGGCAACCCGGCGACGCCGAGGGCGAATACGGCTACCTGGCACGCCGATTGGGTGTTGAGCCGTTGCGGTTCGCCACGGACGGGACCGGCCTGCGTATCAACGTCCTCGACCCCGCGATTGCCGTCCGAGGACGAGCCACCGACACGGCCGCCGGCCAAACGGACCTACTGCGGGCCATCCTCGCTGAAGCTCTCGGCCGACCCATCCACGAGCGTGAAGGCAAAGCGGTCCGGGTGGCCCACGCCACCGCCCTGGAGAAGGCCCAAGCCCGCGGACGCACCGCCGACGTGCGCGACCTGATCCCAGCCCTGCTGCAACCCACCGGCAGCGAGGACGTGACCGGGCCGGAACTGCGCGCCTGGGGTTTGGACTGCGCGTTCGCGCTCGAGCGAATGGTCGAGGAGGACCTGGCCGGGCTCGTCGACGGACCCACCGACCCTCGCGTCGAACTCACCGGTGCGTTAACGGTGTTCGACATTTCCGCCCTTCCCGAAGACGGACCCGCAACACCGATCGCGATGGCCATCATCAACACCTGGCTGGCTAACACCCTGCGCCAACAGGCGGCGACCATCCCCACCCATTTCGGAGCCGAGGAAGGCTGGCACCTGGTGCAAGGCAGCTTCGGCCGAGTCGCCCGCCGCAACAGCAAACTGGCCCGAGGGGTGGGCCTGGTGCCGGAGTACGCCCTGCACCACCTGTCCGATATTCCAGTGGATTCACCCGCCATGGCGATGTGCCGCGAAGCCGGGCATGTGCTGATGTTCAAGCAGGCGATCCGGGACGACGCGAACGCCGCCGCCGACACCTACAACCTGCCCGAAGGCGCCGCCGACATCCTCATGGACCTGCCCGTCGGGACGGCGCTGCTGTGGCAGTCCGGGCGGCGTCCGCGCGTCATCCAACAGGTCCGGTCCCGGTTCGAGCAGGACGTCTCCAACACGGACGCGGCGCTGCTCTCTAAGGCGACGATGCGTGACCTGGGCGAAGAAGTCGACGCCGCCGAGGCCGACCTCCCCACCTTCGCGGAGGCGACCGCGTGAAAGGGATGCCGTTGTGGGTGGGGGTCGTCGGGATCCTCATCATCGTCGGGATCCTGCTGATCGGGCGGGGCGGATCCCGCCGCAACCAGACCGGACGCGTCAAGGTGCCGTGGTCAGCGTTGAAAGGACGCCTGAGCCGCAAAGCCGCTCTCGCGGCTGCCCAACGCCGCATCCCCGCAGCAGCCGACGGGACCGTACCCCCCGACGACACCATCGTGTTCACCGGCCTCTACGGGGCCGGTCACGGCGTCTACACGCAGTTGGAGGACTCCTGGCTCGTGCTGGGGCCACCCCGGTCAGGAAAGACGCTCTCCGTGGCCCACAGGGCCGTCCAGGAGGCCGTCGGGCCGGTCGTGGCTACCTCCACGAAAGAGGACCTGATCCGGCTCACCCGCGACGCCCGCAGCACGGTGGGCCGGCTCTGGTTGTACGACCCGGTCGGCACCCTCACCCCTGACGCAGCCGCCGGACTACAGCCCCTGCGTTGGGACCCCGTCGACGGCTGCCAGGACGCCGAGACAGCACTCCGTCGCGGCGCCGCCTGGGCGGCCGCCCAACCGATGGGCAACGTCCGGAACGGTGACTGGTTCAACCAACGCGCCAGCGAACTGCTCGCCCGGTTGCTGCACGCTGCCGCCCTTGACGGACGAGACGTGATGACCGTCTACCGGTGGTCACAGAACCTGCACGACCCCGAACCAGCCGCGATCCTCAACCGGCTCGGCCCCCCCGGATGGAGTGCGTTCCTCGAAGGACTCAGCACCTCCAGAGCCGGGGAAACCGTCGACGCCTTGAAGATGAGCGTCGGCGGCGTCCTCGGCGCGTTAGCGTCCCCTCGGATCGTGGCCACCCTCACCCCCGGACCAGGCGGCGAACAGTTCCGACCCGCCGAATTCCTCGCCGGCAGCAACACCCTCTCCCTAATCGCAGACCAAAAGGCCGGCGCCGCCGTCGCACCCGTCTTCACAATGCTCGTCGACGAGATCCTCCACACGGCAGCCCTCGCGTCCCAGACGCACCCACAAGGGTTCCTGTGGCCACCGTTGCGCGGCGTCTTCGACGAGATCGCCAACCTGGCCCCGTTGCCGAACCTCGACGCCTATATGTCTGACAGCGGCGGCCGAGGCATCCAGCTGATGGCCATCGTCCAATCCCGCCCACAGATGAAGAAGCGGTGGGGACCTGACGCGGCCTCCGCGATCTGGATGGCCGCCACCGGCAAACTCATCCTCCCCGGATGCGACGACGGCGACCTGGCGCGCGAGTTGGAAGCAGGCGCCGGACGCCGACGAGTCGCCCGCACCACCGTGTCCACCGGACGCGGCGGCCGCTCAGTCAGCACCGGCACTGAGTGGGAACAGAACCTCCCCGCCGCCGCGATCAAAGACATCCCCGAAGGCACCGGTTGGTTGACCTACCGGACCCTGCCGACCACCCTCATCAGCCTCCCGTTGATGTCGGCCAAACCCAAGCCGCGCCACACCGCTCGAAGGAGTTGACCCCCAGACGTGGACCGCGACCTTCAAGTGCTCGTCGAAGCCCAAGCCGCCCTGCGCGGTGAGGTCGATGACCTCACCACCGTCGTCGACGAGATCGGCGTGCAACTCAGCGCCGTCGCAGACCTGCTGCGCGCCAGGGCAACAAGCGGCGGCGCCGACATCAACGGCTGGACCAGCCGATCCGCCAACCTGGATCTGCACGCCGCACGACTCGACCAACTCACCCAATGGCTGGAATGGGCCAACGCCACGTTCCTGCCGGCACGCACCCCCAGCCGGTCACGGCCCGTCCCAGACTGTTGGCGCAACCACCCC
>JAKOYE010000087.1 GCA_029780675.1 Actinomycetes bacterium | reverse complement strand
CTCCCGCGAGCAGATGCATCGCCTGCTCATGATCATCGACGAACTCCCCAACACCGCCCCCGTTCCGGGCCTGCGGCGCTTCGTCGGCGAAGGCCGTGGCCTGGGCATCAATCTTGTTGCCGCCGTGCAGGCATCGGATCAGTTGGAGACGGTGTACGGATCGGCGTACGCCAACGAGTTGCGGGCGATCTTCCCGGCGGCGGTCATCATGCACGGCGCCCGCGAGGAGGAACTGCTCACCGCTGCCGAGCAGTGGTCGGGGCTGACCAACCGCCGCGCCCAGAGTTTCGGCCAAAGCGACTCCCACAAGACGATCAGCTCCGATCTGGGTGCGGGCCTGCGGTGGCAGGAGTTGCTTCCCCCCGATAGGGAGCACGCGAGACTGCTCATCCGCGGCGGCGTGGGGCAATGTGTGCAGATACCGGATTGGTCGGTTTTCGTCGCCCGATACGACGCCGCGTGTCAGGCGCTGGTCGCGCGCAGCGGCCATCCCAGCATCGCCGGCACGCGCACTCCACCGCCCCGCCGGGTCGGCGCGTGGAAGCGGCTCGCGGCCGCCCTGCGCTGACACCAGCCGCCACCTTTTCAACCACCAATTTCGACAGGGGATCATCCATGCCTTTTTGCGCCCGCCTCACCCACACATCCGCCGTCTGCGCGCTCACCGCGGGGCTGCTGGCGACGACCGCTGTCGGGGCCACCGCGCAGGTCGCCCCGGCAGCGCCCCGCGCCGGGGAGACCCTCATCGTCGGGGGCACCACGTTCCCCAGCGTCAGCGCAGCGACGATGGCCAGCTTCACCAACACGTTCTCACCGAACCTCGTCAACGTGCCCTATCCCGCCCAACTGGCCCCGTTTTCCGGGGACATTTCCCTGGGGACATCGGTCGCGGCGGGCGCAGCGACCTTGGTTCAGATGATTCAGGCGAGCGTGGCGGCGACGGGTTCCATTGTGGTGTGGGGCATTTCGCAGGGTGCGCTGGTGATCAACGCCGCCGCCAAGGCCCTCATCGAGAGCCCCGACCGTCCCGATCCCGGTGCCCTGACGCTGGTTCGGGTCGCCGATCCGGCCACTCCGGTGACGGGCATGTTGAACTTTCTCCCCGACGCGGTGCTGTCGCTGCTGCAAAGCGAGTCGGAGATGCGGACCGCGGTCGAGACACCGTTCAACACGGTGATCATCGTCAACAGCTACGACGCCTTCAGCGACTGGCCCGTCAACCCCAATCCGGTGGCGGTGCTCAACGCGCTGGCCGGCCTGTTCTACCGGCACGGCCAGACAGCCTTCGTGGACCTGCAATCGGTTCCCGCAGAGAACATCTCGGTCAGTGTCAATTCCTACGGCGCCACCACAACGACCTACCGCGTGCCCTCACCGGATCTGCCCCTGACCAGGCCGCTGCGCGACGCCGGTATCCCCGGCTCCTGGGTCGATGCACTCGATGAGCTGATTCAGCCCATGGTCGACGCTGGTTACGCCGCCGCACCGGCACCGGCGACAGCCGCCCCTGCCGCGGTGATCGCCGCCGCGAGGCCAATCGCGGGGCAGGTGCGGGTGGGTCCGCCGACCGCCCCGGTCATGGCCTCCGGTGACGCCGCGGTGGGCGTGACCCGCCCGGCTGGGGCGCTGCGGGAGCCCGCCACCGCAGATCGCGCACGACGGGCCGGCGTCCAGAAGCTGTCGCCGCCGCTGACCGCCGCCGTGAGTGCGCCCCGCGCCGTGAAGGCGGCCCGTCCCTGAGTCAGGCAGCCGGTACGCACGCTGCGCCGCGAGGCCGCACTGGTTGCCCGGCTATGCAAGGAGGTTGGAAGTGCTGCAACTGGGTCAGATTGACCGAGCCGACGACAAGCCGCCCTACCGGCAGATCGCCATCATGCTGCGCGATGCGATCAGCTCCGGGCAGTTCACAGCAGGCCAGCGACTGCCTTCCGAATCGGCGTTGATGGACCACCTTGGAGTGGCTCGGATGACCATCCGCCAAGCCGTCCACGAGTTGCGCACCGAAGGCCTCCTGATCTCCGAACACGGCCGTGGAGTGTTCGTTCGCACCGCTGCGCCAGTTCACCGAATCACCTCCGATCGCTTCGCCCGTGCAACAGCAGAGGCCGACGGATCGGACTACTCAGCGCATATCGACAGCATCGCCGTGACACGGGAGAAGGCGAACAGCACTGTCGCCGAACATCTTCGCCTGACACCCGCCGACGACGTCATCGTTCGATCACAGCGCCGCCTCGCCGATGGACGCCCCGTCGAGATCACCGTGTCCTACATTCCCGCGGCTCTGGCCCGCGCCACCCAGCTGGATCACACCGACATCGGAGAGGGCGGCATCCACGCGCGCCTCGAAGACGCCGGCCACCCCCTGGCACGATTCACCGAAGAAGTCGGCGCCCGGATGCCCACACCGGACGAGCGCCGCGCCCTGCGCCTGGCAGCCGGACCCGTGCTGACCGTGACGCGGACGGCCTACGACACCAATGACATCGCGGTCGAGGTATGCGAAGAAGTGAAAGTGGCGTCCGCTTACCTCCTCGAATATCACGTCCCGGCGCGATGACCCCCTGGAAGCGGCCTCTGCGCGGCGGCAGCGTCTCGGCGGCCCGTGCACTGTCGCCGCAACCGAGCAGAACTCACTGCTGGCAGAACTGACTCCCTCGCCCTCGTGAGGAGACGGGTTGTCGGAGCCGCCGGGCACAGTTCGGGCTATGAAGACCGAACGTGGATGGGTTGTTGTCGATGTCGAAACCACCGGCACCGACCCACAGACAGACCGGATGCTCAGCGTCGCCGCCCTGGCTCTGAGCCCCGACGGCACAGTCGTGGACACGATCAGCACACTGCTCAACCCCGGCGTCGATCCCGGCCCCACCCACATTCACGGCTTGACCACGGCGACACTGGCCGGCGCCCCGCAGTTCGACCACATCCGCGCCGATCTCACCGCGGTGTTGCGCGGGCGCACGTTGGTCGCCCACAACGCCGACTTCGACTACGGGTTCCTCGCCGCCGAAGCCCGTCGCGGTGTCGCCACCGCGCTTCCCGTCGAGGATCTGCTGTGCACGGTCGAGTTGGCCGCGACCCTCGACCTTGGCCTGCCCAACCTCAAACTGGCGGCGCTGGCCGAGCATTACGGTGTCGACCAGCGCCGCCCCCACGATGCCCTCGACGACGCCCGCGTCCTGGCGCGGATCTTCCGACGGATGCTCGCCGACGCGGGCCGCACGGCGACGCCGCTTCCTGTCCGAAGCGCGATCCTTTCGGCCCGGCGGATGTCGGCGTAGCCCGACGGCCCGCGACGGCGGTCGCGGCGTCAGTAGCCGCTGACCGCGGTGGGGGTCGCACCCGGTTGCAGCAGAACAGCTTTGATGCCCACGGCCACCGCGCCGAGCGTCCAGGCGGCACCCAGGACATTGATGATCACAGCGATGACCAGCAACCGTGTCGAACCCCCGCGGGCGCGGATGACCGGGGTCAGATCGTAGGAGGACAGTGGGGCCTCGGCGGTGACGAACACCGAGGGACCGGTGAGGTCATCGGCGGCCAGGGGGATGTTCAACTCGATGCTGGCGGGCAGGGGGGTCAGTGGCCACCAGTCCAGTGACCCGTCAATGGCTAACCAGCCGTTGAGGATTCCGTAGATTCCGGCGGTCACAAACGCGGCGGGCAGCTGCGCCATGATCCAGGGCGCCAGGACGGCTGATCCCAGCGAGTGGGATTCCCGAGCGCCGTAGAGCAGCGTCGTGACGAACCCGAGAACGATTGCCGAGCACAGCAGCGCGACGATCGGAAAGGACCGCAACCGCTGCGGGATCAGCGATTCGATCCGCGCGTACAGCCACCGGCCCAGCGGCCAGCCCAGCGGAGCGGCGAGCGCGATCGCCGCGACGAGAAGCAACTCAATTTTGGCTTCCACGGTGTTCGGGGCGCGCGTGAGCAGCGGGTGGGTGGCGTTGTCGTCGTAAGGGTCGGGGCGTGCGCCGGCCAGGTCGCGTTTGCGGCGGCGAATCCGGCGGTTGAGCACCTCCGCTCGCCGGATCTGCATGGTGAAGATTCCGGCGTGTTCGGCGATCCACTCGCGCCGCAATTCGTCGTACCGGTCTGTCGCTTCTCTGAACATCATGTGTTTACGGTTGTCTTATCGTGTCGCATCTGTCAACATGTGAAGCATGATAGTGGGCGTAGCGGTCATCGGGTGGCTGGTCTCGATGCCTCATGCCGCGCCGACGATCTGGATGGTCGCCGCCGCGGGCGGGGCACTGTATGCCCTGCTCACGCGGCTGCGCCGGGCGTCTGCCCGGTCCACATCAGCGCGGTACCCCTCGGGGTGGGGTGCCACCGGCGCCGGTGGCGCCGCCCCACAGGTGTCCAACCCCGTGAACACCACCTCGGAGCCGTTCAGTCGGGTGGGCGCATCAGCGCGCTGGCCGGGGGTGTGGATCGGGACCGCCGTCAGCCCGCCGGCCGCCCGGCGCTCGGCGGACCCCGCCGCAGGACAGCAGCGTCGCCGATTGAGCGTGCGCAGCGCCGTGAGCATGACCCACCGGAAGGGGCGCAAGTGACCACCACCGAGGAGTCGACGGCCAGCAAGGCGCAGGAACGCGATGAGTTCATCGCGGCCAACACCGCCGAGGAGACCTACCCGTTAGCGCCGGCGGTCGTGGACGATCCCACCACCCAGTGGTCCGACGCCGCGCCCGGCGGCGAGGACGACGACGAGGACGAGGACGATCGCGACGGCCACGGCCAGTACGGCGGCAGCCATCACGGCGCAGCGCCCGTGGACCTCGACTCCCACGGCCACGACGATCCGCACAACGCCCCCGACGTCGCTGGCGTGCACCACGACCCGCAGGACGACCGCGACGACCCCGGCCCGCGCGACAACCAGGGGCAGCGCGACGATCCCAGCGCAGCGCCCCGGCGATTCGACTCCCGCGTCGCCGTCGGATTCGCAGGAGTGCTCATCGCGGCGGTTGTACTGGCCGTGGTCGCGTCCACGATGGTCTACGGCGGCGGCGACACCAAGGTGGCGGTGCGGCAAGCGACGGTCGCCGACCCGGCGGTCGCCGTGCCCCCGTCGTCGCAGCCTTCCCCGCCAGCAGAGCAGGCGGCGATCGGAGATCGGCCGCTGCCCTACAGCGCCGACGCCTCCGGGTCGTGCCCGGCGGGGTCCACCTCGGCGCAGACAATGGCCGGCGCTGATCCCCGCAACGCGTTTGTGTGTGTGCGCGACGGCATCGACGGTCAGGTGATTGATATCGACCTGTCGAAAACCTATGTCATCACGGCGATTTCACTGACACCGGGCTGGATAGGACAGGACGCCAGCGGTGCGGCGCAGTGGTCGCAGCACCGGGTGGTCACAACGGTGCAGTACGCGTTCAACGACACCGAGCGGACCATGATCACTCAGGACACCAAGAACGTGCACGGCGAGGCCGTGATACCCGTGAAGCGGGTGCTGGCCTCCAAAGTCCGGATGCTGATCCGGCAGACCTCGCGGCCCCCGGCTGATGCCCCGACCTCGGCGGCAGCGTCACCGGACCTACTGCCGGGCCTACCGACACCGCCGACCTTCGCTGGTGACCCGATCTTCGCGGGAACACCGAACTCCGATCCGGTCGATCACACCTTCGCGGTGAGCAGCCTCAAGATCATCGGGCACGAACCACTATGACCGACTCCCGCGTGGCGTTCCCCACCCACACCGCCGACACCGATCCGAACAGCGCAGGGACGAGGACATGAAGATCAGTCGAACCTGGCAGGCACGCCTGGGCCGGTCGCAGTCGATGGCCTCGCGCCTCGGTCGTCCCGCGGTGCTGGGCCTGGCGGCGCTGGCCGGCCTGCACCTGGTGTGGCAATTCTTGTTCGGCTCCCCGGTGGACGTGATGGGGCCGGCCCGCACGGTGGTCAACAAGTCGGCGGTGGTGAGTTCATTCGCCCAGGATTTCGTCTCGGTGTGGCTGACCGCCACCGCCAACGATGCGCAGGTGCTCACCGGGTTCGTGGCGAAGAACTCCGGGGGGTTCAAGCTGCCCACGACCCCCGCCGTGGTGATCACCGCACCGACGGTGGTCGCGGTGACCTTGACCGGTCTGGCCGGGAAAGCCGCTGACGCCGAGGTCTATTCGGTGGTCGTGGGGGTGACCCAGCGCCCGTATGAGTCGGCCAGCCCCACCCGCGCGCTGTATCGGGTGCCGGTGTTGTGGTCGAAGTACGGGCCGCAGGCCATCAGCCTGCCCGCCAGG
>JAKOYE010000079.1 GCA_029780675.1 Actinomycetes bacterium | reverse complement strand
GGGTGCTACTTCGTGAAGCCGATCGCGCTGTAGTTCAGGTCGCCCACCCCGGTCGGGCCGAAGTTCGCCAGATTGCTGCGCACTGCGACATTGCCCGGGGACTGGAACAGCGCCAGGCTGAACACCTCTTCCCAGAGCATCGCATCGACCTCGTTGGCCAGTTGCCGAGCCTTGACCGGGTCCAGTTCGTCGAGGACCTCCTCCACCTTGGCGTCGATCGCGGGGGAGGAGATCTTGCCGAAGTTGCTCTCCGCGCCGGTGGTGAAGATCTGGTTCAGGCAGCACAGCGCGAACGCGTCGCCCACCCAGGAGAACTGGGCGATGTCGAAGTCGCCGACATTGATGTAGTTGGTGAAGAAGCCGGTGCCGGGCTTGACGTCGAGCTCGAGTTTGACCCCGATCTGGGCCAGGGTGTTCTGCGCGACCTGAGCCACCTGGCGGGCGCTCTGCGCGTCGTAGATCACGTCGCGGATGACCAGCTGCCGGCCGTCCTTCTCGCGGAACTGTCCGTTGAGTTTCCAGCCCAGGGCGTCCAGTTCGGCCTTGGCCTTCCCCGGGTCGTAGGCCACCACCGCGCTGTTGTCCTGGTAGCCCTCCTGGCCAGCGACGAAAATGTGGTTGCCCAGCGGCGTCGGGTTCTCCACCAGCCCGCGCTGGGTGACGTTCACGATGGCCTGGCGGTCGATGCCCTTGGCGATGGCCTGCCGGAGTGCCTTGTCCGACAGGATCGAGCCGGGCGCCCCGTTGAACGTCATGTGGTACCAGCTGGGGCCCGGGGCGCGGCGGATCGAGATCCCGGCGGTGCGCTGGGCGATGGTCAGCTCGTCGAGTGAGGCGATTCCGGTGGCGTCGATGGTGTTGTTCTGCAGCGCCGGGATGCGGGCGGCGTCGTCGAGCGTCAGATAGGTGATGGAGTCGAGCACCGCTGGGGTTCCCCACCACTTCTCGTTGCGAACCAGTGTGATCCGTTGCGCGGTGCGGTCCACCGCGGACACCCGGAACGGCCCGGCCGACGGCCCGGGCTCTCTCAGTTGGCCCTTGTTGAACACCTCCGGGGTGGCCGTCATGCTCTTCGGCAGCAACATGGTGTTACCGGCGAACATGCCCTTCCACTCGGGATAATGCTGGGCGAAGGTGATGACCGCCTGCCGATCGTCGACGCCGCGGGTCACCGACGCCACCCGGTCCGAGCCGTTGGGGGAGGCGATGGCGAAGGCTTTGTCCTTGCCGCTGGTCGCGTTGATCTGGGAGGCGATGTCCTCCCAGGTGATCGGGGCGCCGTCGGACCAGGTGGCCTTCGGGTTGATCGTGTAGGTCACCACCTGCGGATCGGTCTTGGTCAGTTCGACGCTGGTGAAGTAGTCCGTGTTGACCGTCATCGAACCGTCCGGGGCGATGACGAATGCCCGGGGCATGGTGGACCGCAGCATCGCCGCAGTCTCGGCCTGGTTGCCGTCGATGTTGAGGGTGTTGAAGTTCTCCGGCAGCGCCCCGATCGCCAGGCGGAGGTTCCCGCCTTGTGCCAGATTCGCCGGATCCTGGGGGTTGATGTCACTCGCCGCGCCCAGTTCGGCCTTGCCGCCCGACGTTGAGTCGGGGCGGTTCCCGTTTGTGGCGCACCCGGAGACGACAAGGGAGAGCGAAAAGACGAGAACGGCCAACCGGCGGCTCAGTGCAGTCACGCAGGTGATGCTACGGGCGATGTGATCCGGATCTTTCTTACCGTTCCGGTCAAAGGACGGCCGGCAATGGGGCGGCTGCCTAGTATCGCGAACGTGACTCCAGCAGAGGGGCCGCCGGCAGATGATGCCATCGCCACGGCCGATGTGCGTCTTCTGCAGATAGTGCGACTGCTGGAATCGCTCGGTGAGGACGAAGCGGTCCTCGCCGAGGGCGTGCTCAGCCGCGTACTGGGCCAGGTGAGAGACGCGCACAGCGCAATCCGTCAGGTCAGGGATGCGGCGATGTGTGAGGCCGCGTTCGAGCACCTGTACAACGCCGTGGTGGTCACCGACGCAGACTTCGACGGCGGCCCTTTCATCCGACGCTGCAACCCGGCCTTCTGCGCGTTGACCGGCTACTCGGAGGAGGAGTTGGTCGGCAAGTCACCGCGCATCCTGCAGGGCGCTGACACCGATCGCCAGGTCATTGACCGGCTCCGCCGGCAGATTCGGGCCGGGGAGTTCTTCGAGGGCAGCACCATCAACTACCGCAAGGACGGCGCGCCCTACGCCGTTCAGTGGAACATCTCGCCGATATGCGGCGCCGATGGCGCAATCGTGGCCTACGTCTCGATCCAGCAGGACATCACGGCGCTGATTGAAGCGAACGAACGGAACCGGGTTCTCGGTCAGGAGGTCCAGTGGCATGCCGAGCGCCTGGCGTCCGAACTGAACAGCGCTGCCAGGTATGCCGCATCGATCCTGCCGCACGGTCTGACCGGCCCGGTCAACGTGTCCTCGCACTATCTGCCGGTCCGAGGTCTCGGTGGTGACAGCTTCGACTACCTCTGGCTCGACGATGACCATCTGGTCGTCTACCTGATCGACGTATCCGGACATGGCGTGGAACCCGCACTGCTGTCGATTTCCGTGCACAACATGTTGCGGTCCCGGGCGCTATCCGATGACGCCCTGCTGCAGCCTGAGGCCGTACTGACCGAACTGAATCACCGGTTCCAGATGGACCAGCACAATGAGCACTTCTTCACGATCTGGTACGGCGTCTACGAAGCATCACGTCGGGAGCTGCGATACGCCAGCGCCGGTGCCCCGCCTGTTCTCGTCTTCGATTCGGCATCCGCGAAGGGTGTTGTCGTGACTGATCTGCCCTCGACATCACCACCCGTCGGGGTTTTCGAGGACACCACGTTCAGGTCGCGCACCCACCACGTCCCGATCGGGAGCCGAGCGCTCGTGTACAGCGACGGCGCCTATGAGATCGATCTCTCCGACGACCGCCAATTGAGTTGGGAGGAGTTCGTGAACCTGACCGGTCGGGTTGCCGCATGTCCGGCCTGGACCTTGGATGACCTCGTCGACGAGCTCAGGGGCATCTCGCCGTCAGGGACGTTCCAGGACGACTGCTCACTGATCCAGCTCACGTTCGACTGACGGCTCACCGCCGGGACGGATCCGGCCGGGGAATCGCCGCCAGCAGCCGCTGCGTGTACTCGTCCTTCGGGTTGCTGAACACGTCATCGCTGTCGCCGTATTCGACGACCTTCCCCCGGTGCATCACCGCCACCGTGTGAGCCAGGTGCTTGACCACCGACAGGTCATGGGACACGAACAGGTACGACAGGTCGAACTCGCGCTGCAGATCCAGGAGCAGGTTGATGATCCCGGCCTGAATGGACACGTCAAGGGCCGACACCGGCTCGTCCAGGGCCAGGATCCGGGGTTTGCGGGCCAGCGCCCGGGCGATGCCGATGCGCTGCTTCTGGCCGCCGGAGAACTCACCGGGGTAGCGGCTGGCGTCGGTTCGGCTCAGGCCGACGATGTCCAGCAGTTCGGCAACCCGGGCATCGCAGGCCTTCCGGTCGAACCCACCGGCCTGCAACGGTTCGGCCAAAATGTCGGAGATCGGCAGTCGCGGATCCAGTGAGGCCACCGGGTCCTGGAAGACGACCTGCAGTTCGCCGCGCATCTCCCGCCGTCCGTCCCGGGAGAGAGCCGAGACGTCACGGCCGAGTACTTCGATGGTCCCCGACTGGGGCGTGCGCAACTCCAGGATCTCGTGCAGGGTGGTCGACTTCCCCGAGCCTGACTCGCCGACGATGCCCAGCGTGCGTCCCCGGTGGAGTTCGAAACTGACGTCGTCCACGGCGCGCACCTCGCCGATCTGCTGGCGGAGCACCACGCCCTTGGTCAGCCTGAAGGTCCGCGAGAGACCGCGCACCCGGACCACGATGCCGGTTTCTTCGTCATCGGCTTCCGGGACCGGTTCGGTGGCGACGCCGTAGATGTCCGCCGCGGATCGCCCGGCGACCTCCGTGCTGCGGATGCAGGCGACCGAGTGGCCGTGGCCGACCTCGGTGAGATCGGGTTCGGCGTCCTCGCAGGCCGCAACCGCCAGCGGGCAGCGCGGCGCGAACGGGCAGCCGGGCGGCAGCGTGACCAGTGACGGCGGCGCGCCGGGAATCGGCACCAGCCGTGATCCGCGCCGGGAGTCCAGCCGGGGCACCGATCCGAGCAGCCCGGCGGTGTAGGGCATCCGCCGGTCGGCGTAGAGGTCCTCGACGGCGGCCTGCTCCACGGCCCTGCCCGCGTACATGACCAGAGCCCGGTCGGCGAACTCGGCGACGACCCCGAGGTCGTGGGTGATGATCAGGACCCCGGCGCCGGTGACGTCGCGGGCCGTGCGCAGGACGTCGAGGATCTGCGCCTGCACGGTCACGTCGAGGGCGGTGGTCGGCTCGTCGCAGATGATCAGGTCGGGGTTGTTCGCGATCGCGATGGCGATGACCACCCGCTGCCGCTCCCCACCGGACAGCTCGTGCGGGAACGACCGCGCCCGGCGCTCCGGCTGGCTGATCCCGACCAGTTCGAGCAACTCCACCGCCCTGCGGTGGGCTTCCCTCTTTCCGACCTTCCTTGAGACCCTCTTTCCCGGGCCCCCGCCGACGTCGTCGTGGTGGATCGTGATGGCCTCGGCGATCTGATCGCCGACGGTGTACACCGGCGTCAGGGCCGACATCGGGTCCTGGAACACCGTGCCGATCTTCGCGCCCCTGATCCGCGACAGCTCCGCATCGGACCTGCCCAGAAGTTCCTCCCCGGCCAGCCGCACCGATCCGCTCACCGCGGCGTACTCCGGCAGCAGGCCGATGACCGCCATCGCCGCCGCGGACTTGCCCGAACCGGACTCGCCGACCATCGCCACCACTTCGCCGGGTTCGACCCGGTAGGTGAGCCCGCGCACCGCATACAGTTCGCCGTGTTCGGTGGGGAAGCTGACCCGCAGGTCGGAGACCTCCAGCAGGGCACCCCGGTCGGAGCCCTTGAGCGCCGGTGCGTTCGTCACCGGGCCGCCCTCCGTTGCAGGCCGGCGCTGCCGGGGTCGAGAGCGTCCCGCAATCCGTCACCGATCAGGTTGGCGCACAGCACGATCAGCACCAGGACGCCGGCGGGAAACAGGAACACCCACGGGAAAGTGGTGGCCGACTTGGTGCCGTCGGCGATCAGGGTGCCCAATGAGACGTCGGGCGGCTGTACGCCGAAGCCCAGGAAACTCAGGCCGGTCTCGGCCAGGATGGCCATCCCCACGTTGAGGGCGGTGTCGATGATGAGGATGGAGGCGACGTTGGGCAGGATGTGCCGGGCGATGATCCGCCGATTCGGCACACCCATGTAACGGGCCGCCTGGACGTACTCGCGTTCGCGCAGGCTCATCGTCAGCCCCCGCACCATCCGCGAGCTGATCATCCAGCTGAACGACGCCAGCAGCACGATCAGCAGAGCGATGTTGGCCGAGTTCTTGGTGCGCGGCGTGGTGATGGCGATCAGGATGAAGCTGGGTACCACCAGCAACAGATCGACCACCCACATCAGCACCCGGTCGCGCCAGCCGCCGAAGTACCCGGCGATCGAGCCGACGGTCGCCGCCACGATGGTGGAGATGATGGCCACGCACAACCCGATGAGCAGCGACTTCTGCATCCCGCGCAGCACCTGGGCCAGGACGTCCTGACCGATGCCGTTGGTGCCGAACCAGTGCTCCGGGCTGGGCGGCGACTGCAGCGCGGTGTAGTCCAGGTCGGTGTGCGAATAGGGCAGCAGCGGCGGCAGCAGGTAGCACCCGGCGAACAGCACCACCAGCACCACCAGGGCCGCGACGGCCAGCCGGTTACGGATGAATCGGCGGTACACCAGCGTGCGCCGCGAGGTAAACTCGGTCGGCGCCCCGGATGTCTCCGCCGCCTTCGACTTGCCGGTCATGTCACCCGCACCCGCGGGTCGAGGACGGCGTAGATGACATCCGAGAGCAGCCCGGCCAGCAGCACCACCGCACCGGAGAACACCGTGATGGCCGCGATGATGTTGGTGTCCTGGGTGCTGATGCCCTGGACGACCCATTCGCCCATCCCGTGCCAGCCGAAGATCTTCTCGACGAACACCGCTCCGGTCACCAGTCCGGCCACGCTGTAGGCGAACAGCGTGGCCATCGGGATCAACGCCGTCCGCAACCCGTGCCGGAACAGCGCCCGCCGGCGGGTCAGGCCCTTGGCCCGCGCGGTGCGGATGAAGTCCTGGCCCAGCACGTCGAGCATGGCGTTGCGCTGGTAACGGCTGTACCCCGCGGTCGCCACCATCGCCAGCGTCGCGGTGGGCAGGATCAGGTGCTGCAACCGGTCGGCGAACCGGCTCCACGCCCCGCCGGCCGCATCCGGGGAGGTCTCGCCGGTGTACTCGAAGATCCGCACTCCCAGCACCGAGTTCACATCCAGCGCAGCCAGGATCAGCAGGTTCGCCAGCACGAAGGTCGGGGTGCTCAGGATCAGCAGGGACAGCACCGTCGTGACCCGGTCCGACATCCGGTACTGGCGGATCGCCCCCCATGCGCCGACCACCACGCCGAGCACGGTGCCGAGCACCGAGCCGATCACCAGGAGTCGCAGGCTCACCCCGATCCGCCGCCACAGCTCCTCGGAGACCGGCTGACCGGCGACCGTCGTCCCGAAGTCGCCTCGCACCGCCCCGGACACCCAGTTCGCGTACCGCACCGGAACCGGCTTATCCAGGTCCAACTCGGCGGCCTTCGCGTCGATCACGGCCTGCGGGGGCCGCGGGTTGCGCTGCAGCAGGCTGTTCAGCGGCGTGAAGGTATAGGAGGTCAGGGTGAACGTCAGGAACGAGGCGAGCGCCAACAGCACCAGATAGTTCAGCAAGCGGCGGGTCAGGAACCGGATCATCGCGGTGTCCCGGCCGTTGGTCGCATCAGCACAGGGTAGGAGATGCCCGGGCGATTTCAGATCAGGCCAGCCCCTTCGTCACCCTGCACACGTCGCTTCGCGGGTTCGTGTTCGACGTGGCGACCGGGTTGCTGCGCGAGGTCACCCCGTAGGACGGCCAGGCGTCGCCCGAGATTGACATGCCCGTCCCGGGCTGGCTACGGTTCCAATAGCCGGTAAATCTGGTTAGTTCTACCAACTTTACGAGGAACCGATGCACGAAGCCGTTCTCGACGGCCCCGCCCCGGGACGTTACGAACTCAGCCACCTGCGCTCGCTGGAGGCCGAAGCGATCCACATCATCCGCGAGGTGGCTGCGGAGTTCGAACACCCCGTGCTGCTGTTCTCCGGCGGCAAGGACTCGATCGTCATGCTGCACCTGGCCATCAAGGCGTTCACCCCCGGCCGGCTGCCATTCCCGGTGATGCATGTCGACACCGGACACAACTTCGCCGAGGTGATCGCGACCCGCGACCAACTCGTCGACCGGTACGGGCTTCGACTGGTGGTTGCCAGCGTGCAGGACGATATCGACGCCGGACGCGTCGTGGACAACGGTCCGTCGCGCAACCCGCTGCAGACGGTGACACTGCTGCGTGCCATCCGGGAGAACCGTTTCGACGCCGCGTTCGGCGGGGCCCGTCGCGACGAGGAGAAGGCCCGCGCCAAGGAACGGGTCTTCAGCTTCCGTGACGAGTTCGGCCAGTGGGACCCCAAAGCGCAGCGCCCCGAACTGTGGAACCTCTACAACGGGCGGCACCGCAAGGGCGAGCACATCCGGGTGTTCCCGCTGTCCAACTGGACCGAGTACGACATCTGGTCCTATATCGGCGCCGAGGACATCACCCTGCCCGCCATCTACTACGCCCATCGCCGGCCGGTGTTCCGCCGCGACGGCATGCTGCTCGCCGTGCACGAGTTCATGAAGCCGGCACCCGACGAGGAGGTGTTCGAGACATCGGTGCGCTTCCGCACCGTCGGCGACGTCACCTGCACCGGCTGCGTCGAGTCGCAGGCGGCGTCCGTCGACGAGGTGATCGCCGAGACCGCGGTGTCCCGGCTCACCGAGCGCGGCGCCACCCGCGCCGACGACCGCATCTCCGAAGCCGGTATGGAGGACCGCAAGCGGGAGGGTTACTTCTGATGAATTCGACTGACGGGCATACCCTTTCGGCGCCCTCGGCCGATCTGTTGAGACTGGCCACCGCGGGCAGCGTCGACGACGGCAAATCCACCCTGATCGGTCGGCTGCTGTATGACTCCAAGGCCGTCATGGAGGACCAGTTGGCCGCGGTGGAGCGCACGTCCCGCGAGCGGGGCAACGACTACACCGATCTTGCACTGGTCACCGACGGCCTGCGCTCCGAACGGGAGCAGGGCATCACCATCGACGTCGCCTACCGCTACTTCGCCACGGCCAGGCGGAAATTCATCATCGCCGACACCCCCGGACACATCCAGTACACCCGCAACATGGTCACCGGGACATCGACGGCACAGTTGGTGATCGTTCTGGTCGACGCCCGCCACGGGCTGCTCGAGCAGTCGCGGCGGCACGCGTTCCTGGCCTCACTGCTGGGTGTGCAGCACATCGTGCTGGCGGTCAACAAAATGGACCTCATCGACTGGGACGAGGGGCGCTTCGACCGGATCCGCGACGAGTTCCACGCCTTCGCCGCACGCCTGGACATCCACGACGTCACCACCATCCCGATCTCGGCCCTCAACGGCGACAACGTCGTCACCAAATCCCAGCGGGCGCCGTGGTACGAGGGATCCCCGCTGCTGAGCCATCTCGAAGAGGTCTACATCGCCGGCGACCGGAACCTGGTCGACGTCCGATTCCCGGTCCAGTACGTGATCCGGCCGCAGACCCGCAGCCACCTGGATCACCGCAGCTACGCGGGCACCGTCGCCGGCGGCGTTCTGCGCCCCGGCGACGAGGTGGTGGTGCTGCCCAGCGGTAAGACCAGTCGCATCACCACGATCGAGGGTCCGAGTGGGGCTGTCGCGGAGGCCTTCCCGCCGATGGCGGTGTCGATCAGCCTCGCCGACGACATCGACATCTCCCGCGGTGACCTGCTGGCCCGGCCGCACAACCAACCGGTCGCCACCACCGAGTTCGACGCCACCCTGGCCTGGATGGCCGACGACGCCAGCTGCGAACCGGGCCGGGACTACATCATCAAGCAGACCACCAGAACCACGCGGGCGAGGATCACCGCCCTGGATTACCGGCTCGACGTCAACACCCTGCACCGGGACAAGAGCGCGACCGCGCTCAAACTCAACGAACTCGGCCGGGTGTCGATCCGCAGCCAGGTCCCGCTGCTCCTCGACGAATACACCCGCAACAGCGCCACCGGGTCCTTCATCCTGATCGACCCGGCCACCAATGTGACCGTCGCGGCCGGGATGGTCCGCGACACCGCCCCGGCTGCCGCTCGCACGGCCACCCCGAACACGGTCCGGCACCAGTCGCTGGTGACGGCCGGTGATCGCCTGACCCGGGGGCGCACCGTCTGGTTCACCGGCCTGTCCGGTTCCGGGAAGTCGACGGTGGCAGTGCTGGCCGAGAAGATGCTGATCGAGAAGGGTTGTCCGGCATACATTCTCGACGGCGACAATCTGCGGCACGGCCTCAACGCCGACCTGGGCTTCGCGATGGCCGACCGCGCGGAAAACCTTCGCCGGCTGGCCCATGTGGCCACCCTGATGGCCGATGCCGGGCTGACCGTGTTGGTCCCGGCGATCAGCCCCCTCGACGAGCACCGCGAACTGGCGCGGAAAGTGCATGACGAGAACGGCATCGGGTTCTTCGAGGTGTTCGTCGACACCCCGCTGGCGGACTGCGAGCGCCGCGACCCGAAGGGTCTCTACGCCAAGGCCCGCCGCGGTGAGATCACCCACTTCACCGGGATCGACAGCCCCTACCAGCGGCCCAAGCATCCCGATCTGCGGCTGACGCCGGACCACACCGCAGCCGAACTCGCCGAGCAGGTCGTCGGAATGCTCGAGTTCGGGGCGTGAACGACCACGAGCTTGCGGCGACACTGGCCACCCGGGCGGGGGAGTTGCTCCGCGCCGTCCGCGACGAGTTCGCCGCGGCCGAAGCAGCCGAACGTAAGGCGCAGGGCGACCGGCGATCCCATGACTATCTGATGGAAGCGCTCGCGGCCGCCCGGCCGGCCGACGCGGTCCTCTCCGAGGAGGGAGCCGATGATCCGGCGCGACTGAGCGCCGACCGGGTGTGGATCGTCGATCCCCTCGACGGCACCCGGGAGTTCTCCGAGGACGGCCGTCAGGACTGGGCGGTGCATGTCGCGCTGTGGTGTGACGGAGATCTGGCGGCCGGCGCGGTGGCACTGCCCGCTCAGGGCCGCACCCTGGCGACGCCGCGAGTTCCGGCTGCGCCGGCGCACTCCGGGGCGCCCCGGATCATGGTCTCGCGTACCCGGCCGCCGGCCGTCGCCATGGCGGTGCGCGACGCCCTCGGTGGGGAACTGGTGGAGATGGGCTCGGCCGGGGCGAAGGTCGCCGCCGTCATCGAGGGCCGGGCCGAGGTCTATGTCCATGCCGGCGGCCAGTACGAGTGGGACTCGGCCGCCCCGGTGGCGGTGGCTCGCGCGGCCGGTCTGCACACCTCCCGGATCGACGGATCCCCCTTGGAGTACAACCGGCCGGAACCGCTGCTGCCCGACCTGCTGGTGTGTCCGCCCCGGTACGTCGACGCCGTACTGGCCGTTCTGAGGTAATGCCGTCAGCCCTTTCTCAGGTGGGGTGGCCGACATGGACCGATCGAGTGAAGTCCCGCATTCGCTGATTTCTTGGCCGCGTGAATCAAAGAGCCAGATCAATGCGTGGTGGCGGTCTGTTCTTGGAATTTGCTGGATACCGAAGCCCAGTGCCCGCGATTCGGGTTTGCGCTCAGGGTCCTCTCAGGTACCGAGGCAGGGGTCAGTGCACGCCCGCTCGGGAGGAACCCCCACCATGCAGCTCTCACTTCGTTCGCAGTTGATTGCGGGCGTCGCCGCCCTGGGCCTGACGGCCGTCGCCGTCGCCCCCGTCGCTCAGCCGGAACTGTCGACCTCGCAGGTGTCGGGTGCGGTGAACCTGGTCGCATTCGCCAACCCGGTCGCCGTGCTACTCGGCACCGTCGACGACATCGCGTTCAACATCTTCGATCAGGCGTCGGTGCCGCCGCCGGAGGATCTCTACTGGCCGGACGCCTTCTACACCCCGGAATTCGAGTTCCTGTTCGCCCCCGGTTACTGGGGCGCGATTCCGGACTTCGTCAACCAGTTCTCCAACGGTGCGCTGTCGGCCGTTCTCAGCAACCTCTCCGGCTACGTCAGCGCCACGAGCTACGGTCTGACCGGCCTGGTGTCCGGCGCGACGAGCGCGATCTGGAACACCCCGTTTGCGCTCATCACAGCCCTTGGTTACGTGGCCGCCGGTCAGATCGACCAGGCTTTGGCCGAACTGCAGACCCAGATCCTCGGGCCGATCGTGCAGGGTGTCACCGACGTCGTTCAGGCGGTCGGGTACATCGTCGACAACTCGATCGCCAACGCCGCGACGGTCATCTCCAACACGATCCCCGGACTGTTGGCGAATGTGATCGGCACGGTGATCGGTGGCGCCACCTACGTCGTGGAGTCCGCGCTGGCCACGCTGGGCGGTGTGGTCACCAGCCTGGTCTCACTGCAGTTGGAGGACGCCTGGAACGGTGCCGTCAACGGGCTGCTCGGCGTGGAGGGAACGCTGGGCCAGATCGAGAACCTGCTGGTGGGCGTCGGGATCATCGAGGACGTCGAGTATGACGAGGGTGTGGTGGCGACCGTCACGATTCCGAGCCTGCGCTCCGACCTGACCTCGGCATCCCAGCGACTGGGCGACCTGAGCTCCTACGGCGACGGCGGCATCCGCAACGACTCGTTCGTGCCCGCGCCACTCGAGGCCGCCGCGACCGTGGCTGCGCCGCTGGCCGCGGCCACCGGCGCCGGGGCGACCGCCGCCGCCGAGACCTCCGCCGCGGCGCCCGACGCCGTTGCGACGGTCTCGGAGACGGCGTCCGATTCCAAGACGTCCGACACCAAGACGTCCGACACCGAGACGGCTGCTGTCGACGTCACCCGTCCCGCCGCCGGAGATCGTCCCGCCGACAGCGATGCGACCTCCGCTGCCGACGAGACCGCCGGCGCGGCGACCTCCGCTGCCGACGAGACCGCCGGATCAGGCGAGAAGGCCGAGAAGGCGGACTCGTCGAAGCGGAAGGCGAACCGCGGCGGCCGCTCCGGATAATCCGAACACGTTTGACAGCGATACCTGCCCCCTTCCGACTGGGAGGGGGCAGGTATCTTTTGCTGTCCCGGCCATACGCGGGGTGCCCTTCGCTGGGAGTGCGGAATCCCGATGTCTGCACAAATCCCGGAAGTCGGGGTGTTACTCCATTTCCCCGTGGGGAGGGGACGTCATGCCGCAGGTGTGCTGAGAATCCCGCCAAAATCCGCTATGAAACAGCCCGAAGCGCAACGCACTTTGTGGCGAGAAAATCCGGCTCTATTGCCATGGATGTGGGTCGGGTGGGTTGTGCTACGGCGTGGGGGTGTCGGGCAGATGGAGCGCACGGGCAGCCCCGTAGGTTCGAAAGCTCCTACACCTCGGACCAAGGAGCTTGCCCGTGCGCGCCACCACGTTACTCAACCGCGTCCTGATGTTGCCGAAGACCACGGTCCGCGCCGTGGAGATCGGCGAGG
>JAKOYE010000060.1 GCA_029780675.1 Actinomycetes bacterium | reverse complement strand
GAGGAAGCCAGCGTGATCGCTATCAACCGCCCACTGACCGATGAGGAACGCCACCTCGTGAACCTGCTCGCCATCGCTTCGGTCGCGCACCAGACCGGTGTCGACGAGCGGGCCGCAGCCGAAGCCCTCGACACCGTCACCAAGACCGGCGACGTCATCCTGCGAGGCGACGCCGAGAACGTCTACCTCGAGGTTGCTGGCAAGGTGCTCGTTCACTGCGAACGAGCGTGGCTGGCCTTCCATGCCGAGCACCCCGAGGCCATAGACCTCACCAGGCACGCCCACCGCATCCCTGAGGTCGACCGTTGACTCTCAAGCCGTGCCTCGACTGCGGCGAGCCATGCGTCGGGCCTCGCTGCCCCGAGCACACCGTCGACACCAAGCCCACCGCCCACGCGCGGGGATACGACTCGGCCTGGACCCGACTGTCCAAGCGCGCCCGACGGCTCCAACCGTTCTGCGGCGACTGCGGCAGCACCGAGGATCTACAGTGCGACCACACCCCGCAGGCGTGGGCGCGCAAGGCCGCTGGCAAGCCCATACGGCTCCGAGACGTTCAGGTGCTCTGTGGACCCTGCAACCGTGCCGCCGGTGCCGCACGCGGGCGCTCAGCCACCAGGGGGGACGCCCCGGCCGACAGGCAGCCCGACCCCGCGGTGAGGCCAAATCCGAGTTACACACCTGCGGGAATCGCCCGATGAGCCCGGAGGACCGCGCGAAGATCGACGCGGCAGCTCGGCGCTGGTTCTTCGATGGATTCCCGACCGATGAAGTCCAGGCGGCCCAACTGCTGATCTACATGAGGATGGACGGCGACATCGCGGAGCTACACGGCGAGATCCTGGCCGAGAAGGCGCAGCGCTACGACGACTGGCTTGCTGCTGGTCTGGGCCTGTTGGAGTCGTATGCCAATGGGGTGGATTCGCTGTGAGGGCAGGCCCCAAAGGTGCGGTGAGCGCCGACCCGTTGAGCTTCGCCCGGTGGCCGGCGGATCGCGCCAAGCGCCGGGAGCGGTTCATCGGTGAGTATCTGGTGACCCCGCGTGGCCACGGCGCTGGCGAATCGTTCAAGCTGCGCCCGTTTCAGCGCGAGATCATCAGGGGATCGTTCGCGCCCGGTATCCGCTCGGCGGTGGTGTCGATCCCGCGCGCCAACGGCAAGACGATGCTGGCCGCCGCGCTTGGGATTGCCGAGATGTTCGTCGGCGCTGCCTCGGCCGAGGTCCTGGTCGTCGCCTCCGATCAGCGTCAGGCCAACATCACGTTGCGCTATGCCCGCCGCATGGTGGAGTTGAATCCTGTTCTCGCCGAACGGGTCCAGGTGTATGCCGACCGGCTGTACCTGCCCGAGAACGACGCCACCCTGTTGCCGCTGCCCGCCGAACCCGGCGCGCTGCACGGCCACGACCCCAGCTTGCAGATCGTGGACGAGCTGCACGTCGTCACCGAGCAGGTTTGGGAGGCCGTGACCTCGGTGTCCGGTAAGCGGCCCGAATCGTTGACTCTGGCAATCTCGACGCCCGCCAGCTCGCCCGACTCCGTGATGTGGCGGCTGGTGGAGCACGGCCGGGGCGGTGATGACCCGGCGTTCTACTTCCGTGAGTTCGCCGCCCCCGATGGCTGCGCCGTCGATGACCGCAAGGCATGGCGGATCGGCAACCCGGCGCTGGCGTGCCGCGATCCGTTCCTGTCCGAGGACGGCCTCGAGGCGGCCCGAAAGACGATCCGCGAGCCCGTGTTTCGCCAGTTGCGCCTCGGGCAGTGGGTGACCGGAGTCGAGTCGTGGTTGCCGTTCGGCGCGTGGGACGCGTGCGCGGTACGGCGATCCGTTCAGCCTCGGGAGCGCGTAGTCCTGGCCTTCGATGGGTCGGCCTCGGGTGACTCGACCGCCCTGGTCGGCTGCACCCTCGACGGCCACCTGTGGGTCGAGGGCCTGTGGGAGAACCCCGGCGATCCGCGCTGGCGCGTGCCACGCGAACAAGTCTCGGACGCGGTCGACGTCGCGTTCGCCCGCTACGACGTCGTCGAGCTGGCTTGCGACCCCTGGGGGTGGCGATCCGAGATCGAAGCCTGGGCCGCCCGGCACGGTGAGCGCCGCGTCATCGAATGGAACACCGCCAACGCACAACGCATGGCCCCGGCCACTGACCGGCTGTATCAGGCCGTGGCCACCAAAGCCGTTACCCACGACGGGGATGCCCGCCTGGCCGCGCATATCGCGCACTGCATCGCCAAGCGGACCCCTATGGGTGACCTGGTGTCGAAAGACAAGCGCGGTAGTCCGCGCAAGATCGACGCCGCCGTGGCCGCAATCGTGGCCTTCGATCGTGCCGCCTGGCACCAGACCCGAAACCGCAAACGAGTAAGGAGCTTCGCATCATGACCCGAGACGAACTGCTGACAGCGCTGCTGCAGCGCCTGTCCGAACCATCTGCCCGCTACGCCGAGCTGGATCGCTACTGCAGCGGCACGCAACCGCTGGCCTACCTCTCACCGGAGGCCAAGACCGCGCTGGGCAACCGCTTCGGCGTCATGGCGTCCAACATCCCGCGCCTGGCTGTCACGGCACTGGCCGAGCGGCTACGGATCACCGGATTCAGCGGCGACCCCGCCCTGTGGGCCGACTGGGTGCGCAACGACCTCGACCAGACCTCCGGTGTCGCGCACCGCGAGGCCCTGCTGCTGGGGGACAGCTTCGTCATCGTGTGG
>JAKOYE010000059.1 GCA_029780675.1 Actinomycetes bacterium | reverse complement strand
GTCGCCAGTGGTCCGGCAACGAGCAGACCACTGACCCTGGTCGGTCTCGCCGACCTGCTGGGTCTGCGCGCCAGCCTGGCGGAAGCCCGCGCGGATTTCGGTGTATAGACGGCGTTCGGTGGGTATACGCGCCACCGATGATCTCGACTCGACCAGCCGCCGCCGAACCGATCCGGTTCCGTTGCCGTGAGGTGACGGCCGAAGGGCCGTCCGTCGCCCGGGTGCGCGAGGACTTCGCCGCGTGGCTGCGCCGATGCACCGATCTGGAGGAAGCCCGGCGGTGTGACGTGGTCCTGGCCGTCCACGAGGCATTGGCCAACGCCGCGGAGTTCGCCTACTGGCCGGATCGCCGCGCCGGCACCGTGGACCTCGAGGCCACCGTCGGCGACGGCGCACTGACAGTCACCGTGCTCGACCACGGGCATTGGCGATCGACGAGTCGGACGCCGCGGCGACGCTGCCGCGGCCGCGGTATTCCGCTGATGCGCATTCTCGCCGATGGTGTCGACATCGACGCCACCCCCGCGGGCACCATCGTGCGTTTGCGCTTTGACGACGCGCACGCGGCGCGGTCGGACGAGGGGACGGCCCGAGGGCGCTAATGTCGGATTTATGCCGGGCGGCATCAAACACCACATCGCGCACCGCCGCGAACGCCTGCGCGATCGGCCGGTCGCCGACTTCGTCTACCGGGTTGCCGTCGGTGTCGTCGGTTTCGTGGTGCTGGCCGTGGGTATCGCCGCCATCCCGTATCCGGGGCCGGGGTGGGCGATCGTTTTTGTCGGTCTGGCCATCCTCGCCTCGGAGTTCTATTGGGCGCACCGCACCCTGACGTACACCCGCCGGCACTACGACCGGGCGATGACCTGGATGCGCGGGCAGAGTTGGTGGGTGCAGGCCGTCGGTGCGTTGTTCACCGCCGCGGTGGTGGTGCTGACCCTGTGGTTGTTCGGGGCGCTGGCGTGGTCGGCCAAGCTGGTGGGCCTCTACCACCCGGCCCTGGACAGTCCGCTCTGACTCGGCCTGCCGGGCAGGGCGTGATCGGGATCTGATCGGCTCAGCCGTTAGCATTGGTCCGACCGCTCGGGGGCTTGTGTGCTGTTCCGGGGCGGTCGGCACCCGACCGTCGTCCGGCCGAAAGAGACCAAGATGAGCGCCCCCGCACGTCCCGAACCGGCCGTCCTCAAGGTCGCTGCCGGGACCACCGCCGGCGCCGCGGTCCGCGACGCGGGACTGCCCGGCCGCGGCGAACCGAACGCCGTCGTGGTGGTCCGCGACGCCGAGGGCCGACTGCGTGACCTGAGCTGGACCCCCGACGTCGACGTCGAGGTCACCGCGGTCACCGCCGACACCGAGGACGGCCGCAGCGTCATCCGGCACTCCGCGGCCCACGTGCTGGCCCAGGCGGTCCAGGAACTCTTCCCGCAAGCCAAACTGGGTATCGGCCCGCCCATCGTCGACGGCTTCTACTACGACTTCGACGTCCCGGCCGCCTTCACCCCCGAAGACCTCCAGAAGCTCGAGAAGCGGATGCGGGCGATCATCAAGGAAGGCCAGCTTTTCGCCCGCCGGGTGTACGAGTCGAAGGACGAAGCGCGTCGCGAACTCGCCGACGAGCCCTACAAACTCGAACTCGTCGACGACAAATCCGGCGACCCGGACGTCATGGAAGTCGGCGGCGACGAGCTCACCGCCTACGACAACCTCAACCCCCGCACCCGGGAACGGGTCTGGGGCGACCTGTGCCGCGGCCCGCACATCCCGACCACCAGGTACATCCCGGCGTTCACGCTGACCCGAAGCTCAGCGGCCTACTGGCGGGGCAACCAGGCCAACGCCAGCCTGCAGCGCATCTACGGCACCGCCTGGGAGTCCCAGGAGGCCCTCGACCGGCATCTGGAACTGCTGGCCGAGGCCCAACGCCGTGACCACCGCAAACTCGGCGTGGAACTGGACCTGTTCAGCTTCCCCGACGAATTGGGTTCGGGCCTGCCGGTTTTCCACCCCAAGGGCGGAATCGTGCGCCGGGAGCTGGAGGACTACTCCCGGCGCAAGCACATGGAGGCCGGCTACGAGTTCGTCAACACCCCGCACGTCACCAAGGAACAGCTCTACATCACCTCCGGGCACCTGGAGTGGTACGCCGACGGCATGTTCCCGCCGATGCACATCGACGCGGAGTACGACGAGAACGGTGCGCTGCGCAAGCCCGGGCAGGACTACTACCTCAAACCGATGAACTGCCCGATGCACCACCTGATCTACCGGTCCCGGGGCCGCTCCTACCGGGAACTTCCGTTGCGGCTCTTCGAGTTCGGCACCGTCTACCGGTACGAGAAGTCCGGGGTGATCCACGGTCTGACCCGGGTGCGCGGGATGACCCAGGACGATTCGCACATCTACACCACCCGCGAACAGATGCGCGACGAGCTGGCCTCGCTGCTCACCTTCGTCCTGGAACTGCTCGCCGACTACGGCCTCGACGACTTCTACCTCGAGCTGTCCACCAAGGACCCGGACAAGTACGTCGGCTCCGACGAGATGTGGGAGGAGGCCACCGAGACACTGCGCGAGGTCGCCGAATCCAGCGGCCTGCACCTGGTTCCCGACCCGGGTGGTGCGGCCTTCTACGGCCCGAAGATCTCGGTGCAGGTGCGCGACGCCCTGGGCCGCAGCTGGCAGATGTCCACCATTCAACTCGACTTCAACATGCCCGAGCGGTTCGAGTTGGAGTACACCGCGGCCGACGGCAGCCGGCAGCGGCCGGTGCTGATCCACCGTGCGCTGTTCGGCTCCATCGAGCGGTTCTTCGGGATCCTCACCGAGCACTACGCCGGTGCGTTCCCGGCCTGGCTCGCGCCGGTCCAGGTGGTCGCCATCCCGGTGGCCGACGAGCACGTGGCCTATCTGCACGACGTCGTCACCGAACTCCGGGCGCACGGCCTGCGCGCCGAGGTGGACGCCTCCGACGACCGGATGGCCAAGAAGATCGTCAACCACACCAACCAGAAGGTGCCGTTCATGCTGCTCGCGGGGGACCGCGACGTCGAAGCCGGTGCGGTGAGCTTCCGGTTCGGTGACCGGACCCAGATCAACGGCGTACCCCGCGCGCAGGCCGCCGAGGCCATCCGGGCCTGGGTCCACGACCGCGAGAACGCCGTTCCCACAGCGGAATTGCTGAAGGTCAGCGGTGGCTGAGGAGTTGGTCCAGGCCGGAGTCGGGGACGCCGACCGACTCCAGCGGCTGTGGACCCCGCACCGGATGAGCTACATCGTCGGATCGCCGGAGTTCGGCGGTCCGAAGCGCTCATCGGAACCGTTCACCGACATCCCGGGACTGCCCGATGAGGACGGTCTCATCATCGCCCGCGGGGAACTGGTCTACACGGTGCTCAACCTCTACCCGTACAACCCCGGCCATCTGATGGTCGTCCCTTACCGCCGGGTGTCGGAACTGGAGGACCTCACCGACGCCGAGAGCACCGAGTTGATGGCGTTCACCCAGAAGTCGATCCGGGTGATCAAGTCGGTGTCGCATCCGGACGGATTCAACGTCGGGCTGAACCTGGGCCGCTCGGCGGGCGGTTCGCTGGCCGAGCACCTGCACATGCACGTGGTGCCGCGCTGGGCCGGCGACGCGAACTTCATCACCGTCGTCGGCGGGACCAAGGTCATCCCGCAACTCCTCCGCGACACCCGCACCCTGCTGGCGGAAGCCTGGACCGGTCTGCCGTGAGCGACTTCTACCTGATGACCCGGGCGGCCTACACCAAGATCAGCAAGCCGTTGGCCACCGCGGCGCTGCGGGCCGGTCTGACGCCCGACACGGTCACCATCATCGGTACCGCCGCGTCGGTGCTGGCCGCGTTGACGCTGTTCCCGACCGGCCACCTCTTCGCCGGAACCCTGGTCGTCTGGTTCTTCGTCCTGGCCGACATGCTCGACGGTGCGATGGCCCGCGAGAGCGGCGGGGGGACCCGGTTCGGGGCGGTTCTCGACGCGGCCTGCGACCGCATCAGCGACGGTGCGGTGTTCTGCGGCCTGCTGTGGTGGGCGACGTTCGGGCTGGGCGACACCGCGCTGATGGTGGCGACGATGATCTGCCTGGTCACCTCGCAGGTCATCTCCTACATCAAGGCCCGGGCGGAGGCCAGCGGACTGAACGGATCCGGCGGCCTCATCGAGCGCCCGGAGCGGCTGATCATCGTCCTGGCCGGCGCGGGACTGTCGGATCTGCCGTTCTTCCCGATCCCGATGGCACTGCCGGTGGCGATGTGGATCCTCGCGGTGGCCAGCCTGATCACCGTGGGGCAGCGGCTGCATTCGGTGCGGACCTCGCCGGCGGCGATGGAACCGCTGCAGCCCGGCCCCGGTCAACCGGGAGACGGTGGCCAGGGGAGCGTCGCGCCGTGATCGGCATCCCGTCCGGGGAGAACCTCACCGACTGGGGTTACGCCGCCGGCTGGCGCGTGGTCCGGGCCATGCCGGAGGTCCTTGCCCGCAGCGCCGCTGCCGCGGGCGCCCGCTACGCCGCCCGCGGCGGCGGCCCGGATCAGCTGCGCCGCAACCTCGCCCGGGTCATCGGTACGACACCGGCCGAGGTGCCCGACTCCCTGATTCGGGCGGCGCTGGCCTCCTACGCCCGGTACTGGAAAGAAGCGTTCCGGTTGCCGTCCATGGACCTGCCGGCGGTGGCCGCGCGACTCGACGAGGTCTTCGTCGGTGCCGAGCACTTCGCGGCGGCGCATGCCGCCGGCCGGGGCGCGGTGATGGCCCTGCCGCACAGCGGCAACTGGGACATGGCCGGGGTGTGGCTGGCCCAGAACTACGGCACCTTCACCACCGTCGCCGAGCGGCTCAAACCGGAATCGCTGTACGACCGCTTCATCGCGTTCCGGGAGAGCCTGGGCTTCGAGGTGCTGCCCGCCACCGGGGGTGAGCGCCCGCCCATGGAGGTGCTCGCCGAACGGTTGCGCGACAACCGGTTCGTGTGTCTGATGGCCGACCGGGACCTGTCCCGATCCGGGGTGCCGGTGCAGTTCTTCGGCGAGCCCACCCGGCTGCCCGCCGGTCCGGCCAAGCTGGCACTGGAGACCGGGTCACCGCTGCATCCCGCGCACATCTACTACGACGGGGACGACTGCGTCGTCACGATCGGCGACGCGATCGACACCTCGTCCGGGGACGTCGGCGTCATCACCCAGGCACTGGCCGACCGGTTCGCGGTCAACATCGCCGCCCACCCGGAGGACTGGCACATGCTGCAGCCGCTGTGGCTGGCCGACCTGTCCGAGAAACGGCGGGCCCGACTCGAGGGGAACCCGGGCTGATGCGTATCGGCATGGTGTGCCCGTACTCCTTCGACGTCCACGGCGGAGTCCAGGCGCACGTGCTGCAACTGGCCGAGGTCATGCGCGAACGCGGACACGAGGTCAGCGTGCTGGCGCCGTCCTCCCCGCACGTCGACCTGCCCGACTACGTCGTCTCCGGCGGTAAGGCGGTGCCCATCCCGTACAACGGGTCGGTGGCCCGGTTGCGGTTCGGGCCGTCCACCCACCGAATGGTCAAGCGGTGGATCGCGGCCGGCGATTTCGACGTGCTGCACCTGCACGAGCCCAACGCGCCGAGCCTGTCGCTGCTGGCGCTGATGGTCGCCGAGGGGCCGATCGTCGCCACCTTCCACACGTCCACCACGAAGTCGCTGGCACTCGGGGTGTTCCAGGGCATCCTGCGGCCCTGGAACGAGAAGATCGTCGGGCGGATCGCGGTCTCCGATCTGGCCCGGCGCTGGCAGATCGAGGCGCTGGGCTCCGACGCGGTGGAGATCCCCAATGGTGTCGACGTCGCGGCGTTCGCCTCGGCCGAACCGCTGCCGGGCTACCCGCGCCCCGGCAAGACGGTGCTGTTCCTGGGCCGTTTCGACGAGCCGCGTAAGGGCATGGAGGTGCTGCTCGCCGCCCTGCCCGCTGTGGTGCGGCACTTCGCCGACGTGCAGGTCCTGGTCGTCGGACGCGGTGACGAGGACGACCTGCGGGCCGAAGCCGGTGAACTCGGCTCCCACCTGAGATTCCTCGGGGAGGTCGACGATGCGGAGAAGGCCTCCGCGCTGCGCAGCGCGGACGTGTACTGCGCCCCCAATACCGGCGGCGAGAGCTTCGGCATCGTGCTGTGCGAGGCGATGGCGGCCGGCACCCCGGTGGTGGCCAGCGATCTCGACGCCTTCCGCCGGGTGCTGGCCGACGGCGAAGCCGGTCGCCTGGTCCGGGTTGAGGATCCCGACGCGCTCGCCGAGGCGCTGATCGCCCTGCTGGTCGACGACCGGCAGCGGACGGGTTACATCGAGGCCGGGTCGGCGGCCGTCCGCCGCTACGACTGGCAGGTGGTCGCCGACGAGATCACCCGGGTCTACGAGACGGTAGCGGGTTCCGGCACGAGGGTGACGGTCGCCGGCGCGGCTCCGAAGTCGGCCGTTCCCCGAATCTCTGACTCGGTGCGCGAACGGGCCTGAGATGAGTTGGCTCGTCATCGTTCTCGTCGTCGTGGTGGTGACGGCGCTGCTGATCATCGCGGTGTGGGCGTTCCGCACCGCCAACCGGCTGGACCGGCTGCATGTGCGCTACGACCTGTCTTGGCAGGCTCTCGACGCGGCACTGGCCCGCCGGGCGGTGGTCGCCCGGGCGGTGGCCGTCGACGCCTACGGTGACGCCCCCGAGGGCCGCCGGCTGGCCGCGCTGGCCGCCGCGGCCGAATCCGCACCCCGGCAGGCCCGGGAGGCCGCCGAGAACGAACTGTCCACCGCGCTGGCCGCGGTCGAACCGGCCAGCGTCCCGCCGGCCCTGATCGACGAACTCGCCGACGCCGAAGCCCGGGTGGTGCTGGCCCGGCGCTTCCACAACGACGCCGTCCGCGACACCGTCGCGCTGCGCGAGCGCCGCCCGGTGCGCGTGCTCCGGTTGGGCGGCCATGCCGCGCTGCCGGCCTATTTCGAGATCGCCGAGCCCGGTCAGCGATGAGCGGTGTCCGCACCTCAGCCCGGGTGGTGCTGCTCGACGACGACGGGGCGGTGCTGCTGCTGTGCGGGTCCGACCCGGCCCTGCCGTCCGATTCCGCGCCCCGATGGTGGTTCACCGTCGGCGGCCGGGTGCGGCGGGGGGAGACCCTGGCGGCCGCCGCCGCCCGCGAGGTCGGCGAGGAGACCGGCCTGCGCGTCGCCCCGGCGCGGTTGACCGGACCGGTCTGGCGGCGCCAGTCGGTGTTCCGGTTCAACGGTGCGCAGATGGCCAGCGAGGAGCACTACTTCGTGCTGCGCACCCGCCGGTTCGAGCCCTCGCCGGCCGATCGGACCGCACTCGAGCAGCGCTACATCCACGGGCACCGGTGGTGCGACGCGGCGCTCATCGGCGCGTTGGCCGCCGCGGGGCAGACGGTGTACCCGCTGCAACTGGGCGAACTCCTGGAGGAGGCGGCCCGGCTGTCCGACGGGGTGTGGGACGGTGCCGCTGACCCGCCGGTGGTCGCCCGGATGATCCGCTGAAGAACCGGCAATTCGGCATCCTCTGCGGGCCTCTAGACTTGACCCAGACCAATTGAAGGAGCAGACAGTGGAAACCGCAGCAACGGGGACCGCGCGGGTCAAGCGCGGGATGGCCGAGATGCTCAAGGGCGGCGTGATCATGGACGTCGTCACCCCCGAGCAGGCGAGGATCGCCGAGGGCGCCGGCGCCGTCGCGGTGATGGCGCTCGAGCGGGTTCCCGCCGACATCCGCGCGCAGGGCGGGGTGGCCCGGATGAGCGACCCCGACCTGATCGAGGGCATCATCGAGGCGGTCAGCATCCCGGTGATGGCCAAGGCCCGTATCGGTCATTTCGTCGAGGCGCAGATCCTGCAGAGCCTCGGGGTGGACTACATCGACGAGTCCGAGGTTCTCACCCCCGCCGATTACACCAACCACATCGACAAGTGGCGCTTCACGGTGCCGTTCGTCTGCGGTGCGACCAATCTCGGTGAGGCGCTGCGCCGGATCACCGAGGGCGCGGCGATGATCCGCTCGAAGGGCGAGGCCGGCACCGGCGACGTGTCGAACGCGACCATGCATATGCGCACCATCGCCGGGGAGATCCGTCGGCTGACGTCGATGTCGGAGGACGAACTGTTCGTCGCCGCCAAGGAACTGCAGGCGCCCTACGACCTGGTCGTCGAGGTGGCCCGGGCGGGCAAGCTGCCGGTGACGATGTTCACGGCGGGTGGGATCGCCACCCCGGCCGACGCGGCGATGATGATGCAGCTCGGCGCGGACGGCGTGTTCGTCGGCTCCGGCATCTTCAAGTCCGGTGACCCCGCGCTGCGGGCCGCCGCGATCGTCAAGGCCACCACGTTCTTCGACGATCCCGACGTCCTGGCCAAGGTCTCCCGCGGGCTCGGCGAGGCCATGGTGGGCATCAACGTGGCCGACATCCCGGTGCCGCACCGGCTCGCCGAACGCGGCTGGTAGCCGACGCGTGGCGATCGAGCAGATCCTCGACCTCGAGCAACTCGAAGTCAACATCTACCGAGGCGCCGTCTACAACCCCGAATCCGGTTACCTTTCAAGGACATTCGGCGGTCACATCGCCGGTCAGGCGCTGGTGTCGGCGGTGCGGACCGTCGACCCGCGGTATCACGTGCATTCGCTGCACGGCTACTTCCTGCGCCCGGGCGACGCCACCAAGCCGGCGGTGTACCTGGTGGATCGGCCGCGCGACGGCGGTTCGTTCTGCACCCGGCGGGTCAACGCCGTGCAGGACGGCGAGACCATCTTCTCGATGGGCGCGTCCTTCCAGACCGCCCAGGAGGGCATCGAGCACCAGGATCCGATGCCGCCGGCCGTCTCGCCCGACGATCTTGTCGATTCGGAGTCGGCGGAGAGCCCGTTCGGCAGCGGCGGCATCGCCCAGTTCGCCGAATGGGACATCCGCAGGGTGCCGCTCGACCTGGTGACCAAACTGCCCGGCAAGGCATCCCAGCAGCAGGTCTGGTTCAAACACCGCGACCCCCTGCCCGACGATCCGCTGCTGCACATCTGCGCGCTGGCTTATATGAGCGATCTCACGCTGCTGGGTTCCGCGCAGGTCCGCCACCCCGAGGAGCGCCCGCATCTGATGGTCGCCTCGCTGGACCACGCGATGTGGTTCATGCGCCCGTTCCGCGCCGACGAGTGGCTGCTCTACGACCAGTCCTCGCCGTCGGCGGGTGGTGGGCGCGCCCTGACCCAGGGCAAGATCTTCAACCGTCGCGGCGACATGGTGGCCGCGGTTATGCAGGAGGGCCTGACCCGCTACCAGCGCGGATACACCCCGCGCGCGGCGGAATCCCGGTGAGCGGCCCGAAGATCGGGGTGCTCGCCCTGCAGGGTGACACCCGTGAACACCTCGCTGCGCTGCGGGAGGCGGGCGCCATCGTCTCGACCGTGCGGCGTCAGTCCGAACTCGACGCCGTCGACGCCCTGGTCATCCCGGGTGGGGAGTCCACCACCATGAGCCTGTTGCTGCGCGAGTTCGGCCTGCTCGATCCGCTGCGGCGCCGTCTGGTCGACGGGATGCCCGCCTACGGCTCCTGCGCGGGGATGATCCTGCTGGCCCGTGAGATCCTCGACGTCGGCGAGCCGGGGCGGGAGGCGTCCCCGCTGGGTGCGATCGACATGACCGTGCGCCGCAACGCCTTTGGCCGTCAGGTGGATTCCTTCGAGGAGGACATCGACGTCCGTGGGCTCGACGGTCCGGTGCATGCGGTCTTCATCCGGGCACCCTGGGTCGAGCGCGTCGGTCCCGACGTCGAGGTGCTGGCCCGCGCCGGTCAGCACATCGTCGCGGTCCGACAGGGCCGCGTGCTGGCGACGGCGTTCCACCCCGAGGTCACCGGCGACCTCCGGGTGCACAAGCTGTTCGTCGAGATGGTGCGGTAGCTCCGAACGCCACTCGCACGCCCTCTGCGTGGTTCCTCAGTCGACGCGCGGTGGGCACACCGGGATCGCACAGTAGACTCAGGCCCGCACAAATCGGCAGGGACCAGGGAGTTGAGGGACCATGAGCGGCCATTCCAAGTGGGCCACCACCAAGCACAAGAAGGCCGTCATCGACGCCAAGCGCGGCAAGCTGTTCGCCAAGCTGATCAAGAACATCGAGGTCGCGGCCCGCACCGGCGGCGGTGATCCGGACGGTAACCCCACCCTCTGGGACGCCATCGCCAAGGCCAAGAAGTCCTCGGTGCCCAACGACAACATCGAACGGGCCCGCAAGCGTGGCGCCGGTGAAGAGGCCGGCGGCGCGGACTGGCAGAACATCACTTACGAGGGCTACGGGCCTAACGGCGTCGCGGTGCTCATCGAATGCCTCACCGACAACCGCAACCGCGCCGCCGGGGAGGTCCGGGTCGCGATGACCCGCAACGGCGGCAACATGGCCGACCCGGGGTCGGTGGCGTACCTGTTCGCCCGCAAGGGTGTGGTGATCCTGGAGAAGAACGGACTGTCCGAGGACGACGTGCTGATGGCGGTCCTCGACGCCGGCCCCGAGGAGGTCAACGACCTCGGCGACAGCTTCGAGGTGATCTGCGAGCCGACGGATCTGGTGGCGGTGCGCACCGCACTGCAGGACGCCGGGATCGACTACGACTCGGCCGACGCCAGTTTCCAGCCTTCGGTCACCGTGCCGGTGGACCTCGACGGGGCGCGCAAGGTGCTGAAGTTGGTCGACGCACTCGAGGACAGCGACGACGTCCAGGACGTGTACACCAATATCGACATTCCCGACGACGTCGCGGCCCAACTCGACGAGGACTGATCACCGGGCTGGCCTGCGGTTTTCGGCGGGCCCATTCATAATGCGGGGATGACAGCCGCCGAAAGCATCCACGACAGCGCGAAACTGCGCCCGCGTCACGTCACCATGATCACCCTCGGTGGGATCATCGGCGCCAGCCTTTTCGTGGGGTCCGGCAACGTCGTACGAACGGTCGGGCCGGCCGCGGTGCTCAGCTACCTCATCGGCGGTCTACTGGTGTTCCTGGCCATGCGGATGCTTGGCGAGATGGCGGCCGCGCGGCCGGTTGTCGGCTCCTTCATGGAGTACGCACGCGAAGGCCTGGGGGACTGGGCGGCCTACCTCGTCGGCTGGCTGTACTGGTACTTCTGGGTCGGCGTCATCGCGTTCGAGGCCGTCGTGGGCGGGGCGATCCTCAACGGCTGGTTCCCGGCGCTGCCGACCTGGATGTTCTCGGTGCTGTTACTGCTGATGTTCACCGCGACCAACCTGGTGTCGCTGCGGTCGTTCGGTGAGGTGGAGTTCTGGCTGGCCAGTGTGAAGGTGCTCGCCATCGTGGTGTTCCTGGGCATCGGCACGCTGTATGCCTTCGGGCTGTGGCCCAAGTCGCAGTTCTCGATCCCGAACCTCTGGCAGCACGGCGGATTCGCGCCGCATGGCGTCTGGCCCATCATCACCGGCGTCGCGCTGGTGATCTTCTCCTACTTCGGCACCGAGATCGCCGTCATGGCCGCCGCGGAATCGGTCGACCCCGCCAAGGGTGTGCGGCAGGCCACCAGCACGGTGATCTGGCGGATCCTGCTGTTCTTCGTGGGCGGCGTGCTGATCATCGCGACCGTCGTTCCCTGGAACACATTGCCCGACCCGAAGGAGAACGCGCCG
>JAKOYE010000030.1 GCA_029780675.1 Actinomycetes bacterium | reverse complement strand
CCTGGCCAGGGCGGCGCCCATGGCGTTGGGGTCGGAGTAGCGCGAGCCGCCCGGACCGTGGTGCAGGTAGTGGTATTCGCCGACCACGGTGATGCCGGCCAGCGCCATCTCGGCGAAGGTCGCCCGGGCTAGGGCGAGATAGAGGTCAGGGTTGAGGCGTTCCGCGACGTCGTACATCTTTGCGCGCCAAGTGATTCCGTTATCCGCGTCGGACTGGGTGCGTCCGCGCAGGGCCCGCTGGAAGACATGGCTATGGGCATTGGCCAACCCGGGGAAGACGACCCCTCGGAGTTTGACATCCTCGGGGTGGCGGGTCGCTCGGGGCTCGACGACAACGAACCGACCATCGTCCACGACCAGGCGCACACCGCGGGCCAAGCCCGACGGCAGCCACACGTGCTCGGCCCAGAACGACGACACGACACTCCTTGTCGATCGACTCGATCGTGCTCGACGGTGCCCCGACCACCAGGTGGCCCGTCGAGGACAGCCTCCATCCTGACATTGCCAGGCGTTCAGATGTGACAACCGGGACTACCTGCCCCCTTTTAACCCTTTCGTCGTGGCCATCGACGGCGTCGCCGCGACGCGGGAGGCGCCGCGACGCGGCATACCCTGGGGCGATGGTGGGCACGAGCGAGGGTGAGACGCGAGCGTTGGCCGCGTTGTCGGTGGCCGGGGTCGCGCACGAGGTCACGCGACACGGGCCGGTCGGGAGCCTGGCGGAGGCGGCGGCGGCGCGTGGGGTGCGGCCGGCTGACATCGTCAAGACGCTCGTGGTGCGGCGCGGGGACGGGGATTTCCTGTTCGTGCTCGTCCCTGGGGACCGGAAGTTCTCGTGGCCGAAACTGCGGGCGCTGCTGGGCACGTCGCGGTTGTCGATGCCCGACGCGGACGGCGCGTATGCCGCGACCGGTTACGTTCGCGGGACCATCACGCCCTTCGGGTCGAGCCGCGCCTGGCCGGTGATCGCCGACTCGTCGATGGTGGGGCGGACGATTTCGATGGGTGCGGGGGCGCACGGGGTGGCCGTGACCGTGGCGGCCGACGAGGTCGTGCGAGCCCTGGGTGCCCAGGTAGCCGACGTCGGCGACGCCGAAGTGTCGTAACGGAGCCCCGCACCTTCCAGGAACTCCTCATCACTCGCCGGTTCTTTCTGCGTGGCCGGGGGGCAGCCGTCGCGCTTGTATGAGGTTAGTGACGCTTGTATGAGGCTGTAACGGCATACAAGCGTCACTAACCTCATACAAGCGGTGGGGGCAGAACGACGCCCATTTGACGGCTGATGTCCGCCACGAGCTCCTCGACGCTCAGGGCGCTGTTCACGCTCGCCGCCATCGTCACGAACATGATGGCCGACACGACGTGGGCCAGCGTTGCCGCGGCATCCGGGGCAACCCCGGCATCACGCGCCAGGACACCGGCGATCGCCTCTTCCGTCTGCAGGACGATTCCCAGCGCTGCGGCGTGGTGCGGTTCGGTCGGGTCGCCGAAGACCATCTCCCGCAGGTAGGTCCGGCCGTTGTCGATCTGTTGGCGGTTGCAGTCGACGATCGGACGCACGATCGCCAGCACCGCGGCCAAGGTGTCGGGCTCGTCAACCGCCCGCGCTCGGCCGGCTTCCAGCGCTCGCGCGTAGTGACCGTTCTGCACCAGGAGCAGCAACTCGCCCTTGGTCTTGGCATAGAGGAACAGCGTGCCGGTGCCGATGTCTGCCTGCTCGGCGATCTGTTGCGTCGTGACCTCGTCGATGCCGCGCTTGGCGAACAACTCGCTGGCGGCCGCCACAATCCGCTCCAGTTTGTCCTGCTTGTTGCGTTCACGTCGGCCCAGCGGCTGGGTGCCGAGAGACATCCGCTTCCTCCCGGTCATCGGCGCTGACTGTGCTCAGCATTGAGCATAGTCACGGCCCGTGTGGCGCCCGGGCGTGCACGGGCGCCAGGCCCGCCTCGCCACGTCACACCTCGGCGTGCGGCAGCACCGCGCCGTCCTTGACGAAGGTCAGCGTGGCGTCGATGTTGTAGGCGTGGATCGCCGAGACCGAGGGCGCAATCAATGAGGTATGCCGCCCTGCCGCACCCTTCGTGAAGAACGCCTCCCTGGCCGAGTCGTCGGCGAAGCCGAGCACCACCGAGGCATGGAACTGCTGGTCCTTCGGGTTGTCGTGAGCCACCTGGGGAGTGGCCCAGAGGCGTTCGCTCCAGGGCAAGAACGTCTGCGTCCGCAGTTCCGTCAACGAACCCAGGCCAACCAGCGCCGGCGCGAGATCGTTCTTGACGAACTTCCGGAAAGCACCGGCGCTGACGTTGGCCCGCCGACGCAGGTAGACGACGGCCCGGGAGCCGGTGCGCTGACCGGGCGCAACGGCATACCAGCGGGACGTTCCGGGAGGACCCGCGTAGAGGAGCGTGCGACGGAAGACGTTGACCTCGTCCGCGTAGGCCAACGCGGTCTGCGCGCGACCGGCGAGCGGGGACAGGGGCGAGCGGAAGGTGACCTCGGCGATGCCGTCGATTCGACGATCGGCGGGGATCGCGGTCTCGACACCCGGGGTCTCGGGCCAAGCGCCCGGGTTGTGCTCGGCCAGGTGGATCTGGCGGTATTCCAGCATGCCGGGGGTCTTGGCGATGATGCCCGAATGGGGGCCCTTCCAATAGTCCATGCCGGTGGTGCGCGGCTGGTCGTCGCGGACCCACAGCAGGATCGAGGTCGAGAAGTGCCGCGACGGCTTCGGACCGGGTTTCGGAGTGGGCGTGGGCGTGGACATGGGCTTCCTTTCGGGAATCGGCTGATGACCGCGAACGGCTACGCGGCGAGGAACTTCGCGGCGATGGGGGCGAAATCCTCGTGGAACTGGAAGATGCCGCCGTGTCCCGAGTTGGGATAGATGATCAGCTCGGATCCCTTGATCCGCCGGTGCAGGTCCTCGGAGAGGACGCTGGGGACCATCCGGTCGTGGTCGCCGTTGGCGATGAGGGTCGGCGAGGTGATCACCGACAGGTCCGAGGGCGCCGACCGGCCGAACCGCTGGATGGCCTTCAGCTGCGTCTGGAACGCCTTGGTCGAGATCTTCTGGTCGCGGTCGGCGACGCGCTCAGTCAGCCGGGCGATGAACGCCTTGCCGGCGGCCTTGCCAGCCGCATCGCGGTTGAAGAAGAGGAACTCCTTGGGGTCCGAGCGGGTCAGCGTCGCGCGCAGGATGTCCCAGTAGGTCGTGCCGACCACCTTGTCCATGTCCTTGCCGCCGCGTGGGCCGGTCCCGGTGAGGACGAGCCGCCGCACGAGCTGCGGGTGCTTGACGACGAGGTCCTGGGCGATCATCCCGCCCATCGAGAACGAGAAGATGTCGACCTTGTCGTAGCCCAGGGCCGTGATGAAGGTGAACGCGTCGTCCGCGGCCTCCTCCAGGGTGCCGGGCACCGTGCCGCTCGAGCCGCCGACGCCGGCCTGGTCGAAGGCGATGACGTGTCGGGTCGCGGCGATGGCGTCGACGATGCGCGGGTCCCAGTTGTCCAGCGTTGCCGCGAGGTGCACGAAGAACACCACGGGTATGCCGCCCACCGGGCCGAGTTCGCGGTAGGCGAAGGTGATGCCGCCGGCCGTGATGGTCCGGTTGGGCGCGGCCGCGTAGGAATGGTTGACGGGTGTGGTCGAGGCCGGCTGGGCGCTCATGGTCATGCTCCTCGGTGACGTGGGAGGGCCTCGCGGCTCCTTCGTTACCGAGTGTACTCATTTTTGAGCGAACTCATAATCGAGAGAGCTGACCCTCCTTACCCCACGCCGCCGCAACGGCCGGCCCGGCCGAGGTGACTCAGGGAGTCGCGGGCTGCCACGGGGTGAGCCACGGCGTCGCCGGCCATCCCTCGCGCCCCGCCATGAGCTCGTACATCGTGGCCCCGTCGATCGATTCGCGGATCAGGTCGGCATGGCCGGCGTGCCGGGCGAGTTCCTCGATCAGGTGCAGGGCCACCCAGCGAACGGTCCAGGCCGGCACGTCCTTGGGGAACCAGGGCACGTCCTGCGGAACGGGAACGGAGGTGTTCAGATCCGCCGCGAGGATCGCCGCACTCGTCGCCGCGCTCTCGGCATCGAGACGTGCCAGCGCCACGGCGAGGCTGTCGCCGGGCAACCAGGTGTGCTCCGAGGCCCACTGCTCCTGTGCGTCCTCCATCGTCCCGGGGTGAACGACGAGGGCAGGCGCCTGCTCGATCATCCGGCGCCAACCGGTCTGCACGCTCGCGGCGTGCTTGACCAGGCTGCCGACGGTGAGGTCGCTCCGGGCGGCCTTCTGCCCCGCCTGCTCATCGCTCAGCCCGTAGGCGGCGTTGCGGAAGGCATCCTGTTGCTGCGTGAGGTAGCCAACGAGCAGGGCCTTCACGTCATCGGTGGCGGGCGCGAGTCCGGGCATGGTCACTCCTAGTGGTCGAGGTGGTCCCATCATGTCCCGGAGGTATGACAGACCCCTGGTGTCGCCGTGGCGCGGAGGCGCCGAGGCGCGGAGGCGCGGAGGCACTGAGGGGCATGCGAGAAAGACCGGTCAGTATGCCGCGACGCCGGGGTCCTCGATCGGCGGATCGGCAAGCGCGGGGATCCGGGTCAACCACCACGCCAGCCCCACACCGATCAACACCAGCGCGCCCGTGAAGGCCAACACCGCCGTCCAACCGCCACCCGCCCACACCGGTCCCGCCAGCCCGCCGAAGATCGATGACCCCGCGTAATAGGCCACGAGATAGAACGCGGACGCCTGCCCGATCCCGCCACCCCCGGCCTGAGCG
>JAKOYE010000017.1 GCA_029780675.1 Actinomycetes bacterium | reverse complement strand
GCCCGGGACGGGCGAATCTTCGACGTGGCAACTCAAGGTGCGGCCCCGCCGACACCTACGCCGACACCAGTGGCGACACCCGCGCCGACACCCGCGCCCGCTCCACCATCACCCATCCCGATCCCTTACCCGATCTCGACCACTCCACCGACTCCGGCGCCGATGCCCGTACCGACATCCGCAACACCCCCGCCGATGCCCGTGCCGACGCCACCTACCCCGCAAACGGGGGCGGGCGGCATACCTGCTGACGCGCCGGGAGCGCCGAAGCAGCGCCATCCCGCGGTGGCACCCGCTGTCGTCGCAGCCGTCATCGTCACCTTGGGCCTGGTCGCGGCGTTCTTGCTGCGGCCCGATGGCGGCGCGGCGACGAATGGACCGGGGCCGGCGCCTAAGGCGTTCAACGGGTTCGTCGCGATGCGCGGAACGCCAGTCATCGACGGCCAGGCCAACGAATGGGCCGGAGCCGTGCCCTACGTCTCGGACGTCCTCGTCGCGGGCAAGGCAACGAAGATCAAGGCGACGTGGAGCCTGATGTGGGACCAGCAGGCCTTCTACGTGGTCGCCGATGTCGCCGACCCCAACCTCATGCCGGCCGACCAGACGGCTCCCGACCAGCAGTGGCGCGGAGATTCGGTGAGTTTCGAGCTCGGGGCTGACCCGCGGGGCTTGGCCGAAGAGGCTGGGCTGCGGGCCACGGACGCGCACTACATCGTCGGCCTGACCCCGACGACCCCGGCGCGGACCAAGATCGTCATCAACCGTGCCAACGTCACCAAGAACACCATCGACGCCGGCCGATTCCACGCCGAGAGCGACGCCGTCGTTGCGCTCATTCCCGGCGGTTACCGGGTCGAGGCGCGCCTGCCCTGGGCCGTGACGGGTGTGGCGCCCGTCGGGGTGCAGACCGGTCAGGTGTTCGGGATCAACCTCAACGCCAGCGACGCCGGGTCTTCACCCAAGGAGTTCGCCGCGATGTACTCCAGCAACCGGGGCCGCACCAGCGCCAACCAGGTCCGACCCGCTGCCTGGCAGGTCGTGCAACTGCAGGGCTGACCTGGGGAGGCCCCGAACCCCGCTGGAGCTAGGCGTCCACTGTTTGCGCGCGGCGGCTCGGTGAGGGAAGATCTACCCACGGGTAACCCCACCCGGCG
>JAKOYE010000252.1 GCA_029780675.1 Actinomycetes bacterium | reverse complement strand
CTGTACGGTCCATGTCACCGGACCAGAGATCCTCAGGAGGATGGCAGTGGGCGCTGCGAGATTCATCGGGCGAGTCGGCGGCCTTGCCGTGGCATTGGGTGTGGGAGCCGCGTGGTTCGCGGGCGCCGCCTCGGCGGACTCATCGGACTCGGCGACGCAGGGCAGAGCTGGGTCTTCGGAGGCCGGCAGCGGCTCGCCGCGGTCGGACTCCGGGTCCGCCTCGACTCGCCAGAACCGTAAAGCAGCGGTCACGGCCACCTCGGCGGACAGCGGCATCGCCGCCCCGCGCGGTTCGCGCGCCAGTGCCGCCGTCGCACCGGATGTCGACCCCTCCCGCAGTGCTCCGTCGAACAGCGCGCGGAGCGCAATCGTGTCCATCGACGTCCCACCCCCGGCGTCCCCCGCGGCCGCCGACTCGGAACCGCTCGCCAGTCCCGTCGCTCCGGCCCTTGCCGCGGCGTCCCTCCCGACGGCGGCGCCGGCCGGTACGGGGTCGGACCCCGCGACGTCTGTCGACGGACCGCTGGACTGGGCCCTGTTGGCCGCCGCGCGCCGGGAGCCGCTGGCGTCGGCTCCGTCCGCTCTCGCGTCCAGCGGACTGGCGGTGAATGCCACGGTCGCCTGGGGTGGCACGTATCGCCAGCGAACCTATGACGGAGTCCTGGTCGGCGCACTCAATGCGACGTCGTCGCTGGAGCTGACCTACTCGGTGATCTCCAATCCCAGCCTGGGCGGGAAGATCGCGGCGATGAACAGCAAGGCGCCGTCAGACGCCGCGTTCAGCCCGGAGGGCGAGTTCTTCTACCTGCCCGACGCCACCGCGCTGACCACGCCCGGCCAGCTTGAGACCTTCAGGATCATGGTCGCGGAGAAGACCGGCTTCGATGTCTTCCTGGCCAGCATCCCGGTCGTCGGACTCATCGCACCCACGATCATCGACCTGCTGCACCGGACGCCGATTCTCAACGAACTTCTGGCACCCCTCATCGGCTCCTCGGAGATCGTGACCATCACCGTCGAGCCGTACGCACTGGCGCAGGGCCGGCCGACGGCCTTCACCACGAAGGTTCCCTCGTTCGACGGCCTGATGATCAGCACCAACTACTTCCCGGCCACCAACGTTGCTCAGGGCCTGGCGGATTCCGCGCCCACGGTGCTGAACGGCCCGGGACTGGGTTCCCCCGGAGTCACCGATGCCGCCAACCCCTACGGACAGCTCAACGTGCTGCCCGGGCTCCTCGACCCGGTACCCACCCCGGATCAGTTCGGCAGCCTGACCCCCGGTCTGCGGGTGCTTCGTGACGGTTACTGGATCGGAGGTGACGGCGGGCCCTCCTACATCGGTCCGACCGGATACAACGTCATCACCTGGGATCCGCGCGGTGAGTTCGCATCCCGGGACCGCAGCCTGCCGGGACTGCAGATCGACAGCCCGTTCTACGAGGCCCGCGACGTCTCGGCGCTGATGACCTGGGCCGCCAGCGTCGACAATCCCGCGCTGGCGCAGCTTGCCATGGAAACCGCCGGTGACCCGCTCCTCGGCATGGTGGGCGGCTCCTACGGCGGCGGTATTCAGTGGACGACCGCCGGTACGGATCCCCGCGTCGACGCCATCATCCCGCAGATCTCGTGGAACTCGCTGATCAGTTCGCTCTACCCGAACACCAACCAGTTCAAGACCGGTTTCGGAACGGTTCTGCTGCTGGCCCTGTTGACCACCGGAGCCCACATCAACACCCAGATCTACCAGGGGGTGGCCACCGGCTTCACGCTCGGCTGGCTCAGCCAGACCTCCCAGGCGGTCCTGTCCAGCGCCGGCCCGACCGTGCTGGTCGACAACATCACCGTGCCGACTCTGATCTTCCAGGGTATGCAGGATGTGCTGTTCGAACTGGACGAGGCAGTGGCCAACGCCGAGCAACTCCTGGCCAACCCCGCCGGTGTCCCCACGAAGATGATCTGGTTCTGCGGTGGCCACGGCACCTGCACCGACCCGCTCAACCCGTGGCAGGACGACCAGGGGCTGATCGACAATCTCAAGTGGCTCGACCAGTACGTCGCGGGTATCGGGACGCCGGCCGACGAGATCCCGACCTTCGCCTGGTACGACCAGTTCGGCGCGTACTACGGATCGGATCTCATGCCGTTCCAGGACGGCTTCAACCTGCCCGACCCGCACACCACGACCGGCACGGGCGGGTGGTTGGGCCTTGGCCCGATCATCGGTGGCTCCGGCCCGGGTTCGGTCCCCGGCGTGTCCCCGGTCCTGACGATTGGTAACGGCACCCCGGCGTGGAACGCGCTCAACCTGACGGTGACGCCACCGCCGGACAGCCAGGTGGTCGGCGCGCCCACACTGCAGTTCACCTACTCCGGGCTGGGGACCAGTCGGACCGTCTACGCGCAGTTGATCGACGACACCACCGGCAAGGTGCTCGGGAATCTCGTCACCCCGGTCCCGGTGGTGTTGGACGGCCGCGAGCGCACCGTGACCATCCCGATGGCCAACATCGGCTACTCCACACCGCCGGACGGCACCCTGACCCTGCAGATCACCAGTTCGGCGACGAACTTCGAGAACTTCACGACGGCGGGTCTCATCAACGTCGGTGACATCCGACTGGACCTGCCGATCCGCGCCGTGGTCTAGCTGTCCCGGTCCCCGCGGCCGATGGAGTCGTCCGCGTCGCGGCGAGGAGTTGTGGCCTCGCCGCGATCAGGGGGCGCCGGGCCCGGGGGCCAGCGACGAACATGTCTGCATGGCCTTGTCCCAGGTCGCCTGGTCGACCCCGGCGGGCGGTCCCAGCACCGCGCCCGGGCCGCCGGGGTCGGTGACACCCTGGGCGCGGAGGCAGTCGGCCAGGCCACCGTGCTCGGCGGGCGCTGCCGGGGCCGAGGAGGACCCGGCAGGTTCCGCCGGCTTCGGGGCGTCGGAGCCGGGTTTCGACGAGCAACCGGCGAGCAGCAACGCACCCGCGACCGGAACGGCAAGGGCGGCAACGGCAGAACGCCACATCATCCGATGAACCTTGACAATCGGGCCGACAGGTGCGGCACGAGGCCGCCGTCGGCGTCCACTCGCTCTTCCACATAGCCCAGGTCGCCGTTCTCGACGATCCCGTAGAGCCGTTTGGCGCCGCCCACCAGAACTCCGGACTTGCTGCGCGCCAGGGCGTCCGTCACCAATTCCCAGGATGACTGGGTCCGCGGGTGACCGTAGAACAACTCCACGTACCCGGAGGAGTGCGCCAGCAGCAACTCGATGGCGGCCGTCTCGTCGGGGTCCGCCGGGTCGTGCGAAAACCGCCAGAAGCCGGTCTCGCGCAATCCGGGGCTGTGGTATTCGCCCGCTTCATCGAGCCGCCAGGACCGGGCCTCCCAGTTCAGATAGTCGCCACCGTCATGGGAGACGATGATCTGCTGTCCGAACCGGTAGTCACCGTGCGGGCCGCGGCCCTCACCCTCACCGCGCCAGACCCCGACCAGGGGCAGCAGGGCCAGCAGTTCGTCGTTGAAGTTCGCGCCCAACCGGAGATTGGCGGTATCGGTGACCGGGATGTCCGCGAAGGCGGGAATGTTGCGGGCGGCGGTTTCCCGGGCCCGTTCGGCGGCAGCAGCGATCGCCCGATCACCGCTGCCGGCGATGTTCTCGTCGGTCACGATTCGTCGGTGATGAGCCGGTACACCGCATAGAGGGCGAACCAGGTGATCAGCACCGTCGAGAAAACAAGGAGGATCTCGAAGAAGAGCACCACAGGGAAAAGTCTATCCCGCTGCGCGGATCAGGCGACCTTAACGTCGACCTGGTGAATTCCGGCCCCGTCCGGCCGCAGCGTGACGTCGCCCTCGCCCGCCGGCGACAACGCCAGTACGGTCCAGGTTCCCGGCGCGGCGAAGAAGCGGAAGTCCCCACTCGGTGTGGCGATCACCTCGGCGGTGAACTCCGCCGAGGAATCCAGGAGTCGGACGGAGGCTCCGCCGATGGTGTGTCCGGAGCCGTCGACGACGCGGCCGCTGATCACCGTCTCCTTGGCGAGGTCGACCCCGGCGGGGAGTGGCAGTCCGATGGTGGTTGCAGAACTCATGTTCAATGCTCCTTCTCGATCGGGCGATCGTGCTCAGGCGGTACGGCGGGCTCGGGCGACCAGCGGATAGATCTGGCAGCCCAGGCAGATTCCGAAGGCGGCGTTGAGGAAGGCCGCCACCAGGGCGAGGGCGGTGGCCACCACCCCGACGAGCGGGGCGCCGAGTGCAAACCCGCCGACCCCCGCGGCGGCGAACAACAGACCCACGAACTGGGCGAAGCGCAGCGGGGCAACGGGCTCCCGTTCGGTCACCGGACTCAGTCGCGGGGCGATGATGCGGGCGAAGATCAGGCCGTAGGGGTGGTTGCGGGGTCCGCGGATCGCGCCGACGGCGAACACGACGGACTGCGCGGCCAGGGTGAGGGCTGCCGCCGTGGCCGAGAAACCGGAGGCCACCAGTACGGCCAGCAGCACACCGGTGGTGACCCAGGCGGCGAATCGGGGGCCACGGACGTCGACCTGATCGGTCGGCAGCCCCGACCGGACGGGGAGGGATGCGGTGGAAGTCATGGGTATCTCCTGCTGTTGGGCATGCAAGGGGGACAGGCCGGAAGGTCTGCGAGAGCCGAGGGCGCGGGGAAGATGCGCGGGCTTGGGTGCGGCTACTCAGCAGCTACGCACAACAACAACAGCAACAACCCGCGACGCGGCACAGGTCGACTGCGCGGCGTTTGGTGAGCGTCTGCTCAAGGCGGGCATGCACGTCGTCATGCTAACCCGATGGTGGCCGATCAGGCCAATAGTGGCTCGACGGCTGCGCGCAGGTCGGCTGCCTTAGGTACACCGGCGGACCGATAACGTTGCTGACCGGCCGCATCGAAAATGAACGTGGTCGGTAGCGACAGAACCGAAAGTCGCCGTGCCGCATCAGGATTGGCGTCGAGGTCGATCTCCACGTGGGCGACGCCCGGCAGGTCGGCGCAGACCTGGTCGACCACCCGGCGCACCGCCGCGCAGGGCCCGCACCAGGTGGCGGTGAAGTGCACGATGGTGGGGGCGTCGGTGGACAGGCCGAGACCGGTGGTGTCCAGATCGGCGGGGGTGGCGGTGTCCCGCAGTGCCCCCGACCGCCGGTTGTGCAAGAACCCCAGCACGGCGGCGAGGATGAGCGCCGCAGCGATCGCGACGGCGGCGGTGGCCTGGGCAGTTGTCATGATTGCCGGAAACCTTCGAGTGTGACGCTGACGTTCTCGGTGATGCCCTCGATGATGACGTCGGATCCGCGGGCGCCGAAACTCGTCGGGCGCAGCCCGAACGGCAACCGCTGTCCGGGCATTGAGGCGCTGAACGCACGGAGCACGGCGGCGCGTTTGTCGTCGGGCACGGCGGTGTCCGCGGTGTTGGGTCCGGTGACCACGGCGGTCGGGGTGAAGACCACGGTCGTCTGGTCGGGGCCGATGATGGATAAGTCGACCGTCACGCTGACCGGTTCATCGAACCCGGCCTCCTTCGGGGTGCCGGTCAGAACCAGACCCTTGCTGCCGGAGATCCCGGACTCGGTGGTCCCGCCGGTGGAGTCGTTGGTGTCCTCGGCGGGTGCTTCGACGTTGAGATCCTTGATCCCGATGAACCCGCCGACGTGCCGGGAGTCGATGATGATGCGGCTCTCCAACTTTCGCATGGGCAGTTCGGCGTCAGGGCGCATCAGCCACGACGCCTGCGAGATGTCGATGTCATGCATGGTCGCCTCCAGTGTGACCTTGCCCACCACCGGGTGTTCCACACCGTTGGCCTTGATCTCCAGCTCGTTGTAGCGGTGCCGGGCGGCCTGGGTGATGAACGGGAAGCCGAGGATGGCCACCCAGGGGTCGAACGGCAACCCCGCAGCCGACCGGACATGGCGCGCCAGCTGGTATTCGGCGTAAATCGCAGCGCCGACGTCGGCGCCGACCGCCCCGAGCACCAGCGCCAGCGCGGCGGCGCCCACAGCCCGTAGCAGCTTTCGCATCCGGCCATTCTGGCGTACCCGCCCCGCCGTCCGCGCGGATCGTCGCGACAGCAGGTGGCGCGTTACAGTGAGCGGAACCCTGGAGACTGCGTTGGACCTGCTGCTATTGACCGCCGACCCGAAGCCGGACTCGGTGCTGCCCTCGCTCACACTGCTGCCGCACGCGGTGCGGTCGGTGCCGACCGAGGTCGCTTCGCTCCTGGAGGCGGCTTCCGCCGACGTGGCGATCGTCGACGCGCGCCACGATCTCGCTGCGGCCCGCGGTCTGTGTCGGCTGCTGGGAACGACCGGGGCTTCGGTCCCGGTGGTGGCGGTGGTCAACGAGGGCGGCCTGGTGGCGGTCAGCGTGGACTGGGGTATCGACGAGATCCTGTTGCCGGGCACCGGCCCGGCGGAGATCGACGCCCGGTTGCGGTTGCTGGTCGGCCGGCGCGGGGGGCTGGTCAACGCCGAGAGCGCGGGGAAGGTCACGCTCGGCGAACTCGTCATCGATGAGGGCACCTACACCGCCCGGCTGCGCGGGCGGCCGCTGGACCTCACCTACAAGGAATTCGAACTGCTGAAGTACCTGGCCCAGCACGCCGGGCGGGTATTCACCCGCGCTCAGCTGCTTCAGGAGGTGTGGGGGTACGACTTCTTCGGTGGCACCCGCACGGTGGACGTCCATGTCCGGCGACTGCGGGCCAAACTCGGGCCCGAATACGAGGCGCTGATCGGCACTGTTCGCAACGTCGGCTACAAGGCCGTCCGTCCGGCGCGCGGCCGGTCGCTGCCCGCGGGCGCGGAGGCGGCCACGTTCGACGACGACGGGGCAGCCGACGACGGGGCAGGGGACGA
>JAKOYE010000208.1 GCA_029780675.1 Actinomycetes bacterium | reverse complement strand
CCACCAATGCCAGGGCGAGAACGATGAGGTTGCGAGGACTGCGGAACCACGGTCCACCAGACGCCTTTGCCGGGGCTTGAGCCATGAGGGGGCCGGCGTCATGATGCTGATTCGATCGCACCACATGATCCTAGTCTGGGATCGCTCAGCAGCCGAACCCCAATGCCTCTAGGGCCGCCACACTTCAGAGCTCGTCAAGCTTCCACCAACTGGGTTGCCGGATCCGCCGTCCGGAAACCAGAACAGCACATAAACCGGCGACTGACCCTCACGTTCCACACCACCCTGATAGCTAGCGAGAAGATGTCCCGCGTTGGCAGCCTCTTTAGAGACGTATTGAGCATGGGTGAACAAATCCGGCGCGCTCTTGTAACTCACCTCGGTCTGTGCCGCCGTCACCTCATCCCAGATGTGAGCGGTGAAGTCGGGTCCTCCGTTGATTGAGGCCAGAGACCGCAGCACCTGTTTGACCGACAGCTTGAATCTCGGGGAGGCCGGATCGACCGGCACCATCACATCCGCAACGAGTTCGGCAGGTGCTCCACCCTCACCGAGCAACTGAACCGGCTGCGGTCCCTCAGCAGCGGGGTCGGTCGGCGCAGTCCCCAGGATGGCGGGATCAACCGAACCGAGGACGACGTAGTATGTCGTCGCCTTGTCGGGTCGGTCACTGGCCCGTTGGGCAATCACCTCGTAGGGCGGGACCGGGCCGATCGGCAACGCCGGGGGCTGAACCGGAACGGCCGCCTCCGGCGCGGGGGCGGGGTTGACCGTACCCCCGACCGCCGGCTTGATGATCGGCTTGGCCACCACGTGCGCACTGACGATAGCGGCATAGCCGACCGAGTCGGCCTGCGCCGACCGGCTGTCGCAGGACGTCAGCGGCAGACACGCCACCACGACCACCGCAGCACCCCCAACACACCTTATTCCCCGTGTGCGGTGACGGAGCATCTCTGCCTCCAACTACTCCAACCGGAGCGGGGCGAACCGAGAGCGATGTCTCGGGTTCTGACCAGCACGGTAATTACCTGTGAGGAAACTGTGACATGACCATTGTGCGACGTGCCTCACGTAGTTTGAGCGCGTAGTCGACGGTGGTGCCTCACGTACTTTGAGCGCGTGGCTGGGAAGGCTGGCCCGGTGTGGAAGGCAAGATCGACATGGCCGCAAGACGGCAGGTCACGAACAAACTGCAAGGTCAGTACCGCAAGGAGGCCAGGGCGGACAAGAGCAAGATCCTGGATCGGGTGGTGGCCACGACCGGGATGGGGCGGTCGACGGCGCGGCGGATGCTCAGCGGTCCCAGGCTGGTCGATCCGGCCGAGCAGGTTGATGGCCGAAGTCTGCGGCCGCGGTCCTTCAGCGACGACGCCAGGGCACTTCTTGAGCATGTGTGGTTCCTGATGGGCATGCCATGCGGCAAGTACCTCGTGGTCATGCTCGGGACGTGGCTGCCGCTTCTTGACTCCGCCGGCGATCTGAACAAGCCGTATGCGACCGAGCAGGCGCGCGGGGAGCTGCTGGCGATGAGCGCGGCGACG
>JAKOYE010000203.1 GCA_029780675.1 Actinomycetes bacterium | reverse complement strand
AGCCATCCGCAACAACACGCCGGTCGGGAGCACCAGGTCGTCGGGCAGCAGCACCGCGACCGCGTCCTCGTCCGGGGCCAGCACCGGCTCAACGCAGGCCACCGCATGTCCCAGACCGAGCGGCTCGTCCTGGATCACCGATTCGACCTTGATCAGTCCAGGTGCGCGGCGCACCTTCGCCAGCATCGCCTTCTTTCCGCGGGCCTCGAGGGTGCCCTCCAGGTCCAGGTCCGCGACGAAGTGCGCGACGACGCCGTCCTTGCCCTCGGCGGTGACGATCACCAGTCGCTCGGCACCGGCCTCGGCGGCCTCGGCGGCCACCAGTTCGATTCCGGGGGTGTCGACCACCGGCAGAAGCTCCTTGGGCACCGTCTTGGTCGCCGGCAGAAAGCGGGTACCCAGACCGGCGGCCGGCACGATGGCCGTTCGGGGGACTGGCACCTGGGACGTTTCCATCCCGGACACGATAGTCGGTGCATCGACGGCGCCGGTAGGCAACGCCGGAGTCGCGCGTGACACAGTGGAACCCATGACCGGCCCGTTAAAAGCCCAGCACAGGGCCGCATTGCTGGCCGCACGCCGTGCCCTCCCGGAGTCTGTGCACCGCACCGAGGCGGCCCGCCTGTGTGAACACCTGAGCGCGGTGACCGCGGGTGCGGGCACGGTGTGTGCCTATCTCCCCGTCGGCACGGAACCAGGCTCCCCGGAACTTCTCGACCGACTGCTGGATCTGTGTGACGAGGTACTGCTGCCGGTGGTGCGACCCGGCGCCCATCAGGCGCTGCTGTGGGGGCGCTACGTTCCGGGCGCTCTGGTAACCGGCCGATTCGGGCTGAGCGAACCGGCCGCCCCGTGGCTACCTGAGGAGACGGTCGCCCGCGCCGCCGTGGTCCTGGTCCCGGCACTGGCCGTCGACCGCAGCGGCGTCCGACTCGGCCGCGGCGGCGGCTTCTACGACCGGACCCTGCCGCTGTGCCGGCCCGGCGCCAAGCTGGTGGCCGTGGTCCGTGACTGCGAGGTGTTGGACACGCTGCCCGCCGAGGCGCACGACATCCGAATGACGCACGCGCTGACGCCGGGGGCCGGGGTGATCGCGCTGGGCGAATCCCCAGACCACAAGACTGGCACTTGAGGCGGTAGAGTGCTAACAGCCGAGTCTTCCGGAGGTTTCCTGTGCCGACCTACAGCTACGCGTGTACCGCGTGCGACCACAAGTTCGACGCCGTGCAGGCATTCACCGATGACGCGCTGACCACCTGCCCGGAGTGCTCGGGCCGACTGCGCAAACTGTTCAACTCGGTCGGAGTGGTGTTCAAGGGCAGCGGCTTCTACCGCACCGACAGCCGCGAGTCGCAGAAGAGTTCCGCCTCGGCGTCGGGCGGGTCGGGTTCGACGACGGGGTCGGACAAGTCGGCCCCGGCCGCCGCCTCGGATTCCGGCGGGTCATCGAGTTCGTCCGGGTCGAGTTCGTCGGCCCCGAGCAGCTCCGGCTCCAGCGCACCCGCGGCCGCGGCCAGCAGCAGCTAGGTTATCCACAGGCAGTCCGCTCCGCGAAGTTCGCGCCGGGATCCACATCACTAGTTTGCCCGCATGGGCGACTCGCTGAACCCCACACCGCTGGAACGTCTGTCCCGGGCCGTCCGGCCCGATTTCGCCCGGACGGTGCTGGCCCGGCGGCTGGCGGCCGGCGCACTTGTTCTGCTGGCGGCGGTGCTGGCGCTGCGTCCCGATCCGGCCGGGACCTATGCCGAGGTGGCGGTCGCGGCGACCGATCTACGGCCCGGGGTGACCTTGCGCGCCGACGACGTCCGGGTGCAGAGGTATCCGGCGACGACGGTTCCCGACGGTGCGGTCACCGATGTCGGACACCTGGCCGACGCGACACTGGCCGGCCCGGTTCGCCGCGGTGAGGTGCTGACCGACGCACGCGTGCTGGGGCCGCGACTGGCCGGTCTGAACGCGGGACCGGACGCGCGGGTGGTCCCCCTCCGTCTTTCCGACACGGCCGTGCTGGACGTCATCCGATCCGGCGACGTGGTGGACGTTCTCGGAGCCGCGGACGGGGACCACGACGCGCGGCCACGGGTGCTGGCGGTCGGTGCCGTCGTCGTTCTGGTCTCCGAGGCGAGCACCCGGCCCGGCGCCGCGGGCGACCGGGTGGTGCTGGTGGCACTGCCGCGGGCGGCGGCCATCGCGGTGGCCGGCGCGGGACTGGTGGAGTCGGTGACGCTGACGATTCACTGACGGCCGGCGCACGAAAGCCACATCACCCGGTCCGGCAAACGGCCTGCGCTAGGCTTTCGTCGCCCTATCGGGGGAATCAGCAAAGAAAGGCGTCAGAGGTGTTAAAGGGTTTCCGGGAGTTCCTCGCCAAGGGGAACATCATCGACCTGTCGGTGGCCGTCGTGATCGGTACGGCATTCACCGGTCTGGTCACGAAGTTCACCGACAGCATCATCACCCCGCTGATCAACCGCATCGGCGCCGGGAAGGACTCGTCGTACGGCATCCTCAAGATCGAAATCGGCGGCGGCCAGAGCATCGACCTGAACATTCTGCTGTCGGCGTTCATCAACTTCGTGCTGATCGCCGCGGTGGTGTACTTCCTGATCGTGGTCCCCTACAGCCGCATCCGCCGGCCCAAGGAGGCCGAGGAGTCGGCCGAGGACAAGCAGATCCGGCTGCTGACCGAGATCCGCGACTCGCTTCAGAAGAAGTAGGTCCGAACACAGAGCGGCCCCCAGCTCATGCCGGGGGCCGCTCTTGTCTCGCGAGAGACGAGAAGATCTCTACTTCATGTCCCAGGGTTCGCCGTAGGTGGTCACCGAGTCACCGGACTTGGAGATCAACCGGGCGAACGGACGCAGCAGCACCCCACCGGCGGCACCGGTCACCGTGCCGTGCGCGTTGGCCACCGCCACCGACCCGTTCGGGCCCTCCACATCCACCGAGAACGTCGCGACCTCCTGGATACCCGGGCCGTTACCCAGA
>JAKOYE010000183.1 GCA_029780675.1 Actinomycetes bacterium | reverse complement strand
CGCATGAACACCACGCACCAGATCACCGCCGAGTGGATGTAAAACCAGCGCAGGTCGCCGAGTCGGATGCCCGTGCGCCGTTCGTAGTCGGCGCGCACATCGTCCTCGCGCAGGACATCGGGTAGTCCCGGCAACCCGGCCAACCGGGCCAGTTCCTGAAACACCATGTGCGCGAAGATGATCCACGCCACATCCAATTCGCGGGGGCCGATGGTGGCCATCTCCCAGTCCAGCACCGCCACCGGCGCGAAGTCGCGGTAGAGCACGTTGCCGATCCGGGAGTCGCCCCAGACCAGGACCGATTCGCTGGCGGCAACATCGTCGGGGAAGTTGTCCTCCAGCCAGGCCAACGCCTCTTCGACCAGAGCCGAGCGGCCGATGTCGGGCACCGCGAAGCGGTACCAGTCCGCAAGCCAGGTGAGCCGCCGGCGCAACGGGGTGTCGCCGGGCGGACCGGATTCGGTGAGGTAGGAGAACTTCCCCGCGGCATCGGGGATCGAGTGTAGGGCGGCCAGCACGCCGATCGTGGCGTCCTGCAGTTCGCGCCGCCGTTCGGGCGAAGCGTCGGCGAACCAGTTACCGCCGAAGGTGTAGGGCATCACGTCGGGCGGGACGATGCCCTCGACGTGGTCCATGAGGAAGAACGGACTGCCCAGCACGGTGCCGGAGGGTTCCAGCCAGCGCACCCGGGGGACCGGGATGTCGGTGAGATCGCCGACCGCGCCGATGAGATCGAACTGGTGATCCAGCCGGTACTCGGAGAAGACCGGGACGTCCTGCTCGGTGGGGGCCACCCGGGCCACCCACTTCTGCTCGACAGGCGTGCCGCTCTCGGTCCAACGGCCGGTCAGGATGATGGTTTCCGAGGACATTCCGTTGGAGTCGACGCCGCTCTCGACGGTGATCTCGGGGGTGGCGCCGCCGGGCATGACGGAGGCGAGCCATTGTGACAGCACGGCGGGGATGACGCTGGTGTCCCGGCCGGAGCGCTGCAGGCGCGAGACCTCGGTGTCTACGGTCGGTTCGCTGCTCACTTCGCCCTCGGGTGGGTCACATCACCGACCGTACTCCGGGTAGCGTCCGCCGTTGAGGCAATGGCGTTGCGATCGAACGGGTGACCAGGCGATGGGCTAACGGTGCGGTATCGACCGGAAAGTCGTTGCGGAACATGGCCTCGGGCCAGCGCTCGCGGAGCATCGCGCCGTTGGGGCCGGTCGGGCTGTGATCGGCCAACAGGATCGCCACGCCGAGGTGGCGATTCAGCGCTGCGAGGTAGTCGAGGTGGCCGACGACCCGCTGCGGTGAGCGCCTTGCCACGGCACCGCCGCGTGACGGTGCCGTGAGGCTCGATCAGCTCAGGAATCGGGAAGCCGCATCGACGAGGTCGAGCACCGGTTGTGGGAACACACCCAGCAGCACGGTGACTGCCAGCGGCACGCCGATCGCGACGAGGGTCATCGGTCCGGGTGCCCGGAACTCCGGGGCGTCGGCGGGCGGTTCGGTGAAGAACATCAGCACGATCACCCGCACGTAGAAGTAGGCGGCGACGGAACTGGCCAGCACACCGATGATCACCAGCGGTACCGCGCCGCCCGCCGCCGCGGCGGTGAAGACGCCGAATTTGCTGACGAAGCCGCTGGTCAGGGGGATCCCGGCGAGCGACAGTAGATACAGCGCGAACACCGCCCCGGCCAACGGGTAACGCCGTCCCAGCCCCGCCCATGCCGCTAGATCGGTCTGCTCGGCACCGTCGGAGCCGCGGATCGCGCTGACGAAGGCGAACATCCCGATCGTGGTGAACCCGTAGGCCGCGAGATAGAACAGCGTGCCCGACACCCCGGCAGGGTTGGCGGCGATCACGCCGGTCAGGAGGAAGCCGGTGTGCGCGATCGCCGAATACCCCAGCATCCGTGTGACATCGCGCTGGCTGATCGCGGTGACGGTGCCCACCGCCATCGTCAGGATCGCCACCGCCCACAGCACCGGACGCCACTGGTCCTTCAGACCGGGTACGGCGACGTCGCACAACCGCAGCAGCGCCCCGAACGCGGCGATCTTGGTGCCGGCTGCCATGAACGCCGTGACTGCGGTCGGGGCACCCTGGTAAACGTCGGGCACCCAGGCGTGGAACGGCACCGCGCTGACCTTGAACAGCAGGGCAACCGCCACCAGTGCGGTGCCGATGACCACGAGGGTGGTCGGGCCCGAACCGGTCCGCACGGCCGCGGCGATCCCGCTCAGGCTCAGCGTGCCCGCGTAGCCGTAGATCAGCGCCATGCCGTAGAGGAAGAACGCCGAGGAGAACGCCCCGAGCAGGAAGTACTTCAGCGCCGCTTCCTGGGAGAGCAGTCGCCGGTGCCGAGCCAGGCCGCACAGCAGGTACAACGGCAGTGAGAAAACCTCCAGGGCGATGAACGCGGTGAGCAGGTCCGCGGACGCGGGGAACAGCATCATCCCGCCGACGGCGAACATGGTCAGCGGGAACACTTCGGTCTGCGCCGCACCGGCCCGGGTGGCCACGAGTTCGGCGACGCTGCCCGGAACCGCGGAGGCCTGAGCGGTGAAGGCGTTCAGTCCCGAACCGGACGTCCCGGACCGGCGGCCGGTTCCGCGTTCGGCGATCAACAGCAGTCCCAACGCCGCCACCAGCAGGATGACACCCTGCAGGAACAGCGCGGGACGGTCCACGGCGACGGCCCCGACCGCCGCGACCGTTCCGGTGGGGCCGGTCCGGCGGTAGGCGCCGACCAGGGCGATGAACGCGGCGAGCACACCCGTCAGGGCCAGAGCGAACTGAATCCGGTACCGCGCACCCCGGGGCGCGAAGGCCTCCACCACCACCCCGGCGACGGCGACACCGAACACCAGCATCATCGGCGCCAGCAGGCTGTACTCGATACTGGGCGCGGTCATCGGGTCGCTCCGGTCGTCACGATGGGGGCGGGGTCGGTCTGGTTGATCGCGGTCATGGTGTGCTCAACCGCCGGGTTGATGACGTCCAGTGCCGGCTTCGGGTAGACACCCAGCACCACCAGCACGCCGAGGAGCGGTGCGATGACGAGCAGTTCCCGGGGCCGCAGATCGGGGAGGCTCTCGTTCCCGCGGGTCACCGGCCCGGTCATCATCCGCTGGTAGGTCCACAGGACATACACCGCGGAGAGCACCAGAGCCAGCGTCGCCAGCACGGCGAACACCGGGTAGCGGGTGAAAGTGCCCACCAGAACCAGGAATTCGCTGATGAACGGGGCGAGTCCGGGTAGGGACAACGTCGCCAGTCCGGCGACGAGGAAGGTTCCGGCCAGCACCGGCGCAACCTTCTGCACCCCGCCGTAGGCGGCGATGGCCCGGGTGCCGCGCCGACTCACCAGGAATCCGGCGATCAGGAACAGGGCGGCGGTGGAGACGCCGTGATTGACCATGTACAGGGTGGATCCGGACTGGCCCTGGGTGGTCATCGCGAAGATGCCCAGGATGATGAAGCCGAAGTGGCTGATCGAGGTGTAGGCGATCAGCCGCATCACGTCGGTCTGGCCGATGGCCAGGACCGCTCCGTAGATGATGCCCACGACGGCGAGGGTGATGACCAGCGGCCGGAAATACGTTGCGGCGTCGCCGAACAGCGGCAGGCAGTACCGCACCATGCCGAAGGTGCCGACCTTGTCCACCACCGCCATCATCAGCACCGCGGTCGCCGGGGTGGCCTGCACGGCCGCGTCGGGAAGCCAGCGGTGCAGCGGCCAGAGCGGGGCCTTGACCGCGAAGGCGAACAGGAAGCCCAGGAACAGGGCGTTGGCGACTGCGGGCTGGATGACGAAGCTTCCGTCGGCGATCGCGGCACTGATGGCCCGGAAGTCGAAGGTGCCGGCCGCGGAGCTCTCGGAGAAGGCCCCGGACCGCGCGGTGACCACGTACAGCCCGACCACCGCGGCCAGCATGACCAGACCGCCGACCAGGTTGTACAGCAGGAACTTCAGCGCCGCCCGGCCGCGGGCGGGTCCGCCGAACATCCCGATCAGGAAGTACATCGGGATGAGCATCGCCTCGAAGAGGACGTAGAACAGGAAGATATCCAGCGCCGTGAGCGACAGCAGCACCATGCCCTCGACCGCCAGGGTGAGCGCGACGTAGAGGTGCGGACCCTTGCGGTGCGGCCCGGCGGTCTCGGAATCGGGGTCGGCATCGGGCCAACCGGCCACCATCAGCAGCGGCACCAGACCGGCGGTCAGCACCACCAGAGCCAGCGCGATTCCGTCGACGCCGAGGGTGTAGCCGACCCCGAAACTCCTTATCCAGGGATGGCTTTCGACGAACTGGAACCGCTCGCCGGCCGGGTCGAAGCGGGCAGCGAGGAGGATCGCCACCGCGAGTGTGGCGGTGGCCGCGGCCACCCCCAGGTATTTCGCGGCGGTCCGCGCGGTGGCGGGCAGTGTCGCCACGATCACGGCGGCGAGGACCGGCAGCACCCAAAGCACCGTCAGCAACGGGGCATTCGTCACGCGCTCACCGCCCCACCGTCATCGCCAGCACCGCGCCCACCACCAGGGCGGCCCCGGCCAGCATCGACAGCGCGTAGTTGCGGGCGAACCCGGTCTGCAGCCCGCGCAGCGCATCGGAGACCCGGCGCAGCGCGGCCGCGGGCCCGCCGACGGCGCCTTCGATCGCGGTGTCGTCGGCGACCACCAACGCCCGGGTCACTACCTGGCCGCCACGCATGAACACCGCCTCGTTCACCGCGTCCCCGTAGAGATCCCGGCGGGCGGCGACGGTGAGCAGGGAAACGTCCGCCGGGGCCGTCAGCGGCACCGGCCGGTCGGCGTACTGCCGGTAGGCGACGGCAACACCGGCCGCCACCACCGCCAGAGCCAGCGCCGTGGTGACCCAGACCGGGACGACATGGTGGGCCTCGGCCGTGCCGACGACGGGTTCCAGCCAGTCGGCCAGGGTGTGCCCGACGGCCAGAACCGCGCCCGCGCCGACCGAGCCGACGGCCAGCACCACCATCGGCGCGGTCATCACCGCCGGGGACTCGTGCGGGTGCGCGCCTGTGTCGCGACGGCTCCAGCGCCGCTCGCCGAAGAACGTCAGCAGCATCACCCGGGTCATGTAGAAGGCGGTGATGCCGGCGCCGACCAGGGTCGCCCCGCCGAGCAGCACCCCCTTCAGGCCGCCGGCGTTCAGCGCGGTCTCGATGATGGCGTCCTTGGAGAAGAAGCCCGCGAACGGCGGTACCCCGATGATCGCCAGATAGCCCAGGCCGAAGGTGACATAGGTGACCGGGAGCAGCGTGCGCAGGCCGCCGTAGCGGCGCATATCGGTCTCGTCGTCCATGGCATGCATCACCGAACCGGCCCCGAGGAACAGCCCGGCCTTGAAGAAGCCGTGGGTGATCAGGTGCAGGATCGCCACCGCATAGCCGGCCGGGCCGAGGCCGGCGGCCAGCACCATGTACCCGATCTGGCTCATCGTCGAGGCGGCCAGTGCCTTCTTGATGTCGTCCTTGGCGCAGCCGATCACCGCCCCGAAGAGCAGGGTGACCGCGCCGACGGTGACGACGGCGGTCTGCGCGGCGGGAGCCAGATTGAAGACCGGGCCGGAGCGGACGATCAGGTACACCCCGGCGGTGACCATGGTGGCGGCGTGGATCAGCGCGGAGACCGGGGTGGGGCCCTCCATCGCGTCGCCGAGCCAGGCCTGCAGGGGAACCTGGGCGCTCTTGCCGCACGCGCCGAGCAGCAGCAGCAGGCCGACGGCGTTGAGGGTGCCCTCGCTCAGCTGCGGGGCGGCCGCGAACACGACGCCGTAGTCGACCGAGCCGACGCCCGCGAAGAGGACCATCAGCGCGATGGCCAGGCCCATATCGCCGACCCGGTTGACGATGAAGGCCTTCTTGGCGGCCGCGGCGGCGCTCGGCTTGGCCGACCAGAATCCGATCAGCAGGTAGGACGCCAGACCGACACCCTCCCAGCCCAGGTAGAGGCCGAGGTAGTTGTCCGCGAGCACCAGTACCAGCATGGCGGCGACGAACAGGTTCAGATACGCGAAAAACCTTCGGCGGTCGGGATCGGCGGCCATGTAGCCGACCGAGTAGAGGTGGATCAGCGCGCCCACCCCGGTGATCAGCAACGCGAAACACACCGACAGCGCGTCGAGTTGCAGGCCGAAATCCACCCGCAGTGCCCCGACCGGAACCCAACTGAACAGCGTGTCGTTCACGGTCCGGTCCTGCGCGGGCCGACCCAGCAGGTGGCCGAAAAGTACCGCGCTACAGACGAATGAGGCGATCACCGTGGCGCAGCCGAGCAGATGCCCCCAGGCATCGGTGGCTCGGCCACCGAGCAGCAGAACCGCCGCCCCGGCCAGTGGCAGGGCGATGGTGAGCCAGAGCAGTGTCGTCATCGGCGCCCCTTCAATTCCGGAGCAGGTGGGATTCGTCGACGTCGGCGCTGCGCCGGGTCCGGAAGATGGCGACGATGATGGCCAGCCCGACGACCACCTCGCAGGCGGCCACCACCATGGTGAAGAAGGCCACCACCTGGCCGTCGAGGTGACCATGCACCCGGGCGAAGGTCACGAACGCGAGGTTTCCGGCGTTGAGCATCAACTCGACGCACATGAACATGACGATGGCGTTGCGCCGCAGCAGCACCCCGGCCGCGCCGATGGTGAACAACAGCGCCGACAGGTACAGGTAGTACGACGGGTTCACGGCCGCCCGTCCCGTCCACGCAGGATCGCGCTGACCGAGGACGGGTCGTCGGAACCGTCCGGCAGTCGGGCCGGAGTGTCGACCGCGTTGCGGCGGGCGTAGACCCCCGGGTTGGGCAGCGGCGTGGGGCGGCCGCCGCCGCGGAAGCGCTCAATGGCCAGTTCGCGCTGGGTCTTTCGGCGTTCGAAGCGTTCCCGGTGGGCCAGCACCATGGCGCCCAGCGCTGCGGTGATCAGCAGCGCGCTGGTCACCTCGAAGGCCCACAGGTTTCGGGTGAAGATCAACTGGGCGAGGCCCCGAACGTTGTCCGCCTCCAACGGGCGGGCGAAATCGGTGACCGCCGCCGCGCCGATTCCGGCGATGAGAAGGACGCCGAAACCGAGTCCGGCGAGGATCGCCGCGACGCGCTGGCCGCGCAGCGTCTCGGCCAGCGACTGCGCGGAGTCCACGCCGATCATCATCAGGACGAACAGGAACAGCATCATCACCGCGCCGGTGTAGACGACGATCTGCACCACGCCGAGGAACACGGCGTCCTGGGCGACGTAGATGATGGCCAGCGCGATCATCGTGGAGGCCAGGCACAGTGCGGAGTACACCGCTTTCGGGGCGGCGACGACTCCGATGGCGCCGGCCAGTGCGACGGCGCCGAGAACCCAGAACGCGATCGCCTCGGGGTTCACGAGGGCGCCTCGGTGGACGCTGCCTCGGTGTCGGTGCGGGCGGGACCGACCCGGCCGAGGTAGTAGTCGTCATCGGTCGTGCCCGGCGCCATCGGGTGCGGCGGGGCGGCCATTCCCGGCTCCAGCAGGGCGAGCAGTTTGTCCTTGCCGTAGATCAGGCCGGCCCGGTTGTCGTCGGCCATCTCGTACTCGCCGGTCATCGTCAGCGCCCGGGTGGGGCAGGCCTCGATGCACAGTCCACAGCCGATGCAGCGCAGGTAGTTGATCTGGTAGACCCGCCCGTAGCGTTCGCCGGGGGAGTAGCGCTCGGTGTCGGTGTTGTCCGCGCCCTCGACGTAGATGGCGTCCGCCGGGCACGCCCACGCGCACAACTCGCAGCCGATGCACTTCTCCAGACCGTCGGGATACCGGTTGAGTTGGTGACGGCCGTGATAGCGCGGGGCGGTGGGGCTGGGCTGCTCGGGGTACTGCTCGGTGATCGGCTTCTTGAACACCGAGCCCAGGGTGACGCCGAACCCGGCGACCGGTTTGAGGAATCTGGGCAGCTTAGGCACGGGCGGACTCCCTGGCAGGTTTTTCCGTGGGCAGGGGCGGAACCGGGAACCCGGTGCCGTCCGGCGGCGGGGGCGGTGGCAGGGGACGGCGCATCCTGCGGCGCACCGCATTCGCGGCGACCAGCACCGCCAGCAGGGCGCCGGCCGCGGCCAGGCTGGGCAGTACGCCGGTCAGACCGGCGCTGCGCAGGCAGGCGACGATGAGAATCCACACCAGCGACACCGGGATCAGCAGCTTCCAGCCCAGTGCCATGAACTGGTCGTAGCGCAACCGCGGCAGGGTGGCGCGCAGCCACATGAACAGCACCAGGAACAGCCACACCTTCACCACGAACCACACCAGCGGCCACCACCCGGCGTTGAACCCGGACCACAGGCTGAGCGGCCACGGCGCCCGCCAGCCGCCGAGGAACAGCGTGGTCGCCAGCGCCGACACCGTCGTCATGTTCACGTACTCGGCCAGGAAGAACATCGCGAACTTCAGCGACGAGTACTCGGTGTGGAATCCGCCGACGAGTTCCCCCTCGGCCTCCGGCAGATCGAACGGCGCTCGGTTGGTCTCGCCCACCATGGCGGTGACGTACACCAGGAACGACGGGAGCAGCAGCAGGACGTACCAGGTGTGCGTCTGGGCGTCGACGATCCCGGAGGTGGACATCGTCCCCGAGTAGAGGAACACCGCCGCGAAACACAGCGCCATCGCGATCTCGTAGGACACCACCTGGGCGCTGGAGCGCAGCCCACCCAGGAGGGGGTAGGTGGAGCCGGATGCCCAGCCCGCCAGCACGATCCCGTACACCCCGATCGAGGTGATCGCCAGTACGTAGAGCACGCCGACCGGGAGGTCGGTCAGTTGCAGCGGGGTGGGGTGCCCGAACACCGACACCACGGGGCCCATCGGGATGACCGCGAAGGCCATGATGGCGGTGATCACCGAGATGACCGGGGCCATCAGGTAGATCGGCCGGTCCACACCGGCCGGCACCAGGCCTTCCTTGAGGGCCAGTTTGATCCCGTCGACCAGCGACTGCAGCAGGCCGAACGGCCCGACCCGGTTCGGTCCGTACCGCAACTGCATCCGGCCGAGGAGTTTGCGTTCCACCAGGATGGCCACCAGGACCGTCAGCATCAGGAAGACGAACACCCCGAGTGCCTTGGCCAGGATCAGCCACCACGGGTCGTGACCGAACACCGCCGGGTCCGGATAGGTTGCGCCGGGCGTCATGGCCGCCCTCCCGCGTCGACGTGCACGACGGCGCCGGTGCTGACGCCGAGGGCGCGGTGGACCGCGCTGCCCGCCGAATTCAGCGGCAGCCACACCACCTGATCGGCCATCTCGGTGATGGCCAGGGGCAGGGTGATCGAGCCCCGGCCGGTGGACACCGTCACCGGATCGCCGTCCTTGCAGCCGACATCGGCGGCGGTGGCCGCCGACAGCCGCGCCACCGCGGGCCGCGCCGTGCCGGCCAGATGCGGCTCGCCGTCCTGGAGGCGGCCCCCGTCGAGCAGCATCCGCCATCCCGCCAGCGTCGCCTCGCCGCGCTCCAGGGCCGGTACCCGGCCGGCGGGAACCGTCGGCGGTTCCGGTCGGGGGCCGTCCCACAGTCCCAGCCGTGCCATTTCCCCGCGGGCCCCGGCGGGGGTGCTGAAGCCGAGTTCGGCGCCGAGCGCGCCGGCCAGTGCGTGCAGCACCCGGGCGTCGGACGCTGCACCGGAGGACAGCGCGGCCTCGAAGGACCGAACCCGACCCTCCCAGTTCAGGAAGGTGCCGGCCTTCTCCGCCACCGCGGCCACCGGAAACACCACATCGGCCAGCGCGGTGACCTCCGAGGCGCGCACCTCGAGGCTCACGACGAACCCGGCCGCCTCGATCGCGGCCAGCGCGGCGTGCGGATCGGGCAGATCACCGGGCTCGACAGCACCGATGACCAGTGCGTCGAGGTTGCCCTGGGCGGCGGCATCGAGGATGGCGGTGGTGTCGCGCCCGGGTTGGGCGGGCAGATCGGACAGACCCCAGATCTGCGCGATCTGGTGCCGGGCGGCCGGGTCGGACACCGGCCGGCCCCCGGGAAGCAGACCCGGCAGGCACCCGGTGTCCAGAGCCCCGCGCTCCCCGGCGCGACGCGGGATCCAGGCCACCCGGGCGCCCGTCGCCGTCGACAGCCGGACCAGCGCGGACAACGCCCCGGGAGAGGTGGCCAGCCGCTCTCCGGCCAGGATCACCGTCCCGGGCCGTCTGAGCTGCGGGTCGCGCGACAGTGCGTCCAGTGCGGCCGCCTCGCCGCCGGGGGCGGTGGCGATCAGCCGGGCGTTCAGTTTCGCCGACCCGCGTGAGGTGAACGGCGCGATGGTGGCCACCGGCAGGCCCCGGGTGCGCACCGCCCGGCGCAGCCGCAGGAACACGATGGGTGACTCGTCCTCCGGTTCGAAACCGGCGAGCAGCACCGCCGGTGCGGTGTCCAGATCGGCGTAGGTGAGGTCACGCTGGCCCGCGACCCGCGCCGACAGAAACGCCGTCTCCTCCTCCGAGTGCGGACGTGCCCGGAAGTCGATGTCGTTGGTGCCCAACGCGACTCGGGCGAACTTGGCGTAGGCGTAGGCGTCCTCGGCGGTGACCCGCCCGCCCACGAGGACACCGGTGGGGCCGCCCAGTCCGGCGGCGGCCCGGCCGATCGCCTCCGGCCAGGACGCGAGGCGCAGGTTGCCGCCGTCGTCGCGGACCATCGGCGAGGTGATGCGGTCGGCGGACCGGGTGTAGGTGAAGGCCCACCGTCCCTTGTCGCAGTTCCACTCCTCGTTGACCTCGGGGTCGTCCCCGGCAAGCCGGCGTAACACCACCCCGCGGCGGTGGTCGGTGCGTTGGGCGCACCCGGAGGCGCAGTGCTCGCACACACTGGGGGAGGAGACGAGGTCGAACGGCCGGGCGCGGAACCGGTAGGCGGCGCCGGTCAGCGCGCCCACCGGGCAGATCTGGACCGTATTGCCGCTGAAATAGGAGTCGAAGGGTTCGCCGGGAGCGATGCCGACCTGCTGGCTGGCACCGCGTTCGAGCAGTTCGATGGACGGATCACCGGCGATCTGACCGGCGAACCGGGTGCACCGGGCGCACAGCACGCACCGCTCGCGGTCCAGCAGCACCTGGGTGGAGAGGTTGATCGGCTTCGGGAAGGTGCGCTTGACATCGGTGAAGCGGGTTTCGGCCCGGCCGCTGGACATGGCCTGGTTCTGCAGCGGACATTCGCCGCCCTTATCGCAGACCGGGCAGTCCAGCGGATGGTTGATGAGGAGCAGTTCCATCACCCCGCGCTGGGCCTTGTCGGCTGCCGCCGAGGTCGCCTGGGTCCGCACCACCATGCCCTCGGTCACCGCGACGGTGCAGGAGGCCATCGGCTTGCGCTGTCCCTCGACCTCGACGAGGCACTGCCGGCAGGCGCCGACGGGATCCAGCAACGGGTGATCGCAGAACCGGGGTATCTGGACGCCGATCAGTTCGGCGGCGCGAATCACCAGGGTGCCCCGGGGAACCGACACGGGGGTGCCGTCGATGGTGACGGTGACCAGGTCGTCGGGGGCGCTCACGTTGTTTGAGGTCACAGCGTTGCCCCCGCGTCGGCGAAGACGGTGGAGGCCGACGGGTCGAAGGGGCACCCAGCACCGGACAGGTGGGCCTCGTACTCGGCGCGGAAGTACGTGAGCGAGGACAGGATCGGTGACGCGGCCCCGTCGCCGAGCGCGCAGAACGACTTGCCCAGGATGGCGTCGGCGATATCGGTGAGCGTATCGAGATCATCCGACCTGCCGGCGCCGGTTTCCAGACGCTCGTAGATCTGGGCGAGCCAGTAGGTGCCCTCCCGGCACGGGGTGCACTTGCCGCACGACTCGTGGGCATAGAACTGCGTCCAGCGCCGCACCGCCCGCACCACGCAGGTGGTCTCGTCGAAGATCTGCAGCGCTTTGGTGCCGAGCATCGACCCGACCGAGGCCATCCCCTCGTAGTCCAGGGGGATGTCGAGGTGTTCGGCGGTCAGCAACGGCGTCGACGAGCCACCGGGTGTCCAGAACTTCAGTTCGTGCCCGGCCCGCACCCCGCCCGCGTACTCGAGCAGTTCGCGCAACGTGATCCCCAGTGGCGCCTCGTACTGACCGGGCCTGGTGACGTGGCCGGACAGCGAATACAGCGTGAAACCGGGGGACTTCTCGGTGCCCATGGACCGGAACCACTCGACCCCGTTGGCCAGAATCGGCGGCACGCTGGCAATCGACTCGACGTTGTTGACCACGGTCGGACAGGCGTAGAGGCCCGCGACGGCGGGGAAGGGCGGGCGTAACCGGGGCTGACCGCGGCGGCCCTCCAGGGAATCCAGCAGTGCGGTCTCCTCGCCGCAGATGTAGGCACCCGCACCGGCGTGCACGATCAGATCCAGGTCGTAGCCGCTGTCGAGGATGTTCGTGCCCAGGTAGCCGGCTTCGTAGGCCTCCGCGACGGCGCCCTGCAACCGGCGCAGCACGCCGGCCACCTCGCCACGCAGGTAGACGAAGGCATGCCGGGCGCCGATCGCGTAGGCGGCGATGACGGCGCCTTCGACCAGGAAGTGCGGGGCGTTCAGCAGCAGGGGCATGTCCTTGCAGGTGCCGGGCTCGGACTCGTCGGCGTTGATGACGAGGTAGCGGGGCGTGGCCGACTTCTGGTCGATGAAGGACCATTTCGCTCCGGTGGGGAAACCCGCCCCACCGCGGCCCCGCAGTCCGGAATCCTTGACCGTGTCGACGACCTGCGCTGGTTTCATCGCCAGGGCGCGGCGCAGCCCCCGATACCCGTCGTGTCTGAGGTACGTCCGCAGGGTCCACGACTCGGGAACGTCCCAGAATCGGGTCAGCACCGGGGTCAGCACGGGGTTTCCCCCTCGCAGGTCGGGGGCAGGCCCGCGAGGATTCGCGCGGTCTGCCGGAAGGTGCACAAGGCCGCGCCGCGGGTGGGGGCGACGGCCTCGCCCGCGCGCAGCGCCGTCACCAGAGTGGCTGCGCTGGAGGGCGTCTGGTTGTCGAAGAACTCCCAGTTCACCATCACCACCGGGGCGTAGTCACAGGCGGCATTGCACTCGAGGTGCTCCAGGGTGACGCGGCCGTCGGGGGTGGTCTGACCGGCGCGGACGCCGAGTTCGGACTCCAGGGTCTGCAGGATCGCGTCGCCGCCCAGTACCGCGCACAGGGTGTTGGTGCAGACCCCGACCAGGTACTCCCCGGTGGGGGTGTGCCGGTACATCGAGTAGAAGGTGGCCACCGCGGCCACTTCGGCATCGGTCAGGCCGAGTTGGTCTGCGCAGAAGCGGATTCCGGCCCGGGTGAGGTAGCCGTCCTGGGACTGGACCAGGTGCAGCAGCGGCAGCAGCGCCGACCGGGGATGCGGGTAGCGTCCGATGATCGCCGCCGCATCCGCGCCCAGTCGCGCCGTCACCTCCGGGGGGTACGCCTCAGGCCCGAGGAAGGCGGGGCCGGGCTCATCCGGGCGCGGGCCCAGCGTGATGTCGACGCTCATCGGTCACTCCACCTGATGTCGACGCTCATCGGTCACTCCACCTGATGTCGACGCTCATCGGTCGACGCCGCCCATCACGGGGTCGATGCTCGCCACAGCGGCGATCACGTCGGCCACCATTCCCCCCTCGCACATCGCCGCCACCGCCTGCAGATTGGTGAAGCTGGGGTCTCGGTAGTGCACCCGGTAGGGCCGGGTGCCGCCATCGGAGACCATGTGGACTCCCAGTTCCCCGCGCGGGGACTCCACCGCCGAGTAGACCTGTCCCGCCGGCACCCGGATACCTTCGGTGACGAGTTTGAAGTGGTGGATCAGACCCTCCATGGAGGTCCCCATGATGCGGCCGATGTGGGCGGGGGAGTTGCCCAGGCCGTCGGGTCCCAGCGCGAGGTCCGCCGGCCAGGCCAGCTTGCGGTCGGCGATCATCACCGGACCCGGCTCCAGGCGTTCGAGGCACTGGCCCACGATCTTCAGCGATTCCCGCATCTCCCCGAGCCGGATCAGGTAGCGCCCGTAGCAGTCCGCCGCGTCGTCGGTGATCACCTCGAAGTCGTAGGTGTCGTAGCCGCAATACGGTTGCGCCGTGCGCAGGTCGTGCGGCAGGCCGGTCGAACGCAGCACCGGTCCGGTGACTCCCAGGGCCATGCAGCCGGTCAGGTCCAGATAGCCGATGCCTTGGGTCCGGGCCTTGAAGATCTGGCTGTCGCTCATCAGGTCTTCGAGTTCGCGCAACTCGCCGGGCAGCACCCTGAGCAGGTCGGCGATCCGTTGCGCGCCGTCCTCGGGCAGATCCGTCGCCAGGCCGCCCGGCCGGATATAGGCGTTGTTCATCCGCAGGCCGGTGATGGCCTCGAACACGCTGAGGATCATCTCCCGGGCGCGGAAGCCGACGAACATCACCGACATCGCACCGAGTTCCATCCCGCCGGTGGCCAACGCCACCAGGTGCGAGGAGATTCTGTTGAGTTCCATCAGCAGGACCCGGATCACGCCGGCGCGCTCCGGGATCTGGTCGGTGACGCCCAACAGTCTTTCCACGCCGAGGCAGTACGCGGTCTCGTTGAAGAACGGTGAGAGGTAGTCCATCCGGGTCACGAAGGTCACGCCCTGAGTCCAGGTGCGGTACTCGAGATTTTTCTCGATCCCGGTGTGCAGATAGCCGATCCCGCAGCGGGCCTCCACCACCGTTTCGCCCTCGATCTCCAGGATCAGGCGCAGCACACCGTGGGTGGACGGGTGCTGGGGACCCATGTTGACCACGATCCGCTCGCCGGCCTCGCCGTCGCGGGCGGCCGCGACGATATCGTCCCAGTCCTGCCCGCCGAGGGTGATCACCGTCTCGGTCATGAGTACGACCGCCGGGTGTCGGGGGGTGGTATCTGCGCACCGTTGAACTCCACCGGCACCCCGCCGAGTGGATAATCCTTGCGCTGCGGATGGCCGGTCCAGTCGTCGGGCATCGCGATGCGCGTCAGCCCCGGATGGCCGTCGAAGATGATGCCGAAGAAGTCATAGGTCTCCCGCTCATGCCAATCGCAGGTGGGGTAGACGCCGAACAGCGAGGGGATGTGCGGGTCGGTGTCCGGGCAGGCGACCTCCAGTGCGATCCGCCGGTTGTAGGTGATCGACATCAGCGGGTAGAAGGCGTGCAGTTCGCGCCCGGCGTCCTCGGGATAGTGCACTCCCGAAACGCCGCAACACAATTCGAAGCGTAGTTCCGGGTCGTCGCGCAACGCACGGGCGACGGTGCGCAGATGTTCGCGGACCACATCGAGCACCAGTTGGTCGCGGTGTACCACCACCCGCCGCACGGCTGCGGCGAACGCGTCGGCGCCCAGCACCTCGGCGAGTCGGTCCACCACCGCGTCGAAGTATCCGCCGAAGGGTCGCTGGCTGTCACCCGGCAAAGTCACGGTGCGGACGAGCCGGCCGTAGCCCGAGGTGTCGCCCCCGAACATGCCCCGGCGAACGCCGATCACCTCGGGGTTCTCGGGAGTGCCGCCGCCCGGTCCGCTCATCGCAGCAGCCCCTTGAGTTCGATCGTCGGTCGCGCGGCGAGCGCGGCCTGTTCGGCGGCGGCCACGGCCTCGGCGCGGTGCACCCCGAGCGGCATCTCGGCGATCTTGGCGTGCAGGGTCAGGATGGCGTGCAGCAGCATCTCCGGTCGGGGCGGGCAGCCGGGCAAGTAGATGTCCACGGGCACAACGTGATCCACGCCCTGGACGATGGCGTAGTTGTTGAACATCCCGCCGCTGGAGGCACACACGCCCATCGCGAGCACCCACTTGGGCTCGGCCATCTGGTCGTACACCTGACGAAGTACCGGGGCCATCTTCTGGCTGACCCGGCCGGCGACGATCATCAGGTCGGCCTGACGCGGGGTGGCGGAGAACCGCTCCATCCCGAATCGGGCGATGTCGTGTCGGGGTGAGGCCGTCGACATCATCTCGATGGCGCAGCAGGCCAGTCCGAATGTCGCCGGCCACAGCGAACCCTTGCGGACGAAGCCGGCCACCTTCTCGACGGTGGACAGCAGGATTCCCCCGGGTAGCGCCTCCTCTAGTCCCACCGGTCACCACCCGCCGTCAATCCCATTCCAGCCCTCCCCGACGCCAGACGTAGGTGTAGGCGACGAACACCGTTGCCATGAAGATCGCCATCTCGACCAGGGCGAAGAGCCCGAGTTGGTCGAACGAGACCGCCCACGGGTAGAGGAAGACGATCTCGATGTCGAAGACGATGAACAGCATGGCGGTGAGGTAGTACTTGATCGGAAACCGCTGGCCGACAGTCTCATTGGCGACCGGTTCGATGCCGCACTCGTAGGCGGCGAGTTTGGCGCGGTTGTAGCGGCGAGGCCCCACCACCAGGGCGACCACCACCGAGATGAGGGCAAAGCCCGCGGCGATGGCGCCGAGCACCAGGATCGGCGTGTAGAGGCTCATGCCGGTATCCCACCCCTCGCTCGGCGTCGTGTGTGATCCAGGCAACAGCCTAGCGAGTGCGGGGGACGTCAGGAGTGGTTCCGGACGGACTTCGCAGCGCTACTGCCCGGCGAGCAGCAGTTTCAGAACGGCCCCTCCCAGCCGGATCGGGTCGATCGGATGGGGGACGGCGGCCTCGGCCCGCGACCAGGACGCCAGCCAGGCGTCGTCCGGGCGCCCGGTGAGCACCAGCACCGGGGGACAGTCGGCGATCTCGTCCTTGAGTTGCTTGGCGATACCCAGGCCGCCGACCGGAGATGACTCGCCGTCGAGGATCACCAGGTCAAACCCGCCGGCATCGATCAACTGGATCACCATCGGCCCGGTGGCCACCTCGGTGTAGGTCAGCTCGGGCAGCTCGGGGTGGAGACGTTCGCCCAGTGCCATGCGCACCTGCTCGCGGACGCGGGCATTACTGCTGTACAGCAGGATGCGCAGCGGGTCAGCCACGCTGACCGATGCTAGACCCTTCCGGGCCGGTGGTGCGCCGGACGGTTCAGACCTTGACGAAGATCGTGTCGGCGACCAGTGCGGTGGCCGTCGGCATCATCCCGGCCATATTGCCGCTGACGCCCCAGCCGGTGCGGTCGACGGTGGTGCGGCTGACGATGTGGATGGTGTCGATGCCGAGTCGGGTGATGGTGGCCGTCAGGGTCAGCGGCCGGATGACGCCCCGCACCTCCAGGGTGGAGATCAGTGCCGCGCTGTGCTCACCGCTCGGCGTCGCGGCACCGACCTCGACGACGATGTGCGGAAATCGGTTGACGTCGAAGAAGTCCGGTGAGCGCAGGTGGCGGTCGCGGCTCCCGATGCCGGTGCGCAGCGAGGCGGCGCCGATCACCAGCCGACCCGACACCGAGCCGCCCGCGTCGACGTGTCCACTGCCCTCAAGGGTGCGGAAACGGCCGTTGACCTTCATCAGGCCCCACAGCGTCCGGTTGG
>JAKOYE010000049.1 GCA_029780675.1 Actinomycetes bacterium | reverse complement strand
GGGACGCAACTCGGCCACCCCAGCGGCAGCCCGGACGGCCACGATGATGACCACCGCTGCGACGACGGCGAGGATCGTCCGGAAGACCTGCATCCCGACGACGTCGTCGGACGCGAGCCACAAGATCGGCCACGACAGGCAGCGGGTGAACGAGCGGTTCCCGGCGGCCAGGTGGGCGCTCACGTGCAGCACGACCAGCAGCGACGCAGCCAGCAAAGCCGGCGAGCTGGCCCGACCGAGGCGCAGGTGTCCGCCTCGGCCCAGCAGCACCGCCGCGGCGGTCGAGAGGGCCATGGCCAGCAGCGCGCAGAGCAGGTCGATGGCGGCGCCGACGGCGTCCACCCCGAGCCCCAGCACGGACGCGCGTCCGAACAGCGCCGACCCGCCCGCGGCGAGGCAGGCCACCCCGCTGAGGATGCGCAGGCAGTTGTTCTGCCGCGGCAGCAGGAAGAGCGCGATGGCGGCCGCGATCAGCAGGCCGCCGGTCGTCATCGCCGTCACCCGATGGATCATCTCGAGCGCGGGATTCGCAGCCAGCACCGCCGGGATGTCGGACGCCCCCGGCGCGAACCGGTCCGGGTAACAGCCCGGCCAGGCGTGACAGTCGAAGCCGGACTTCGTGGCGCAGACGACGCCGCCCATTCCTACGGTGATGAGGGTGAACAGCGCCGCCAGGCGCGTGAGAAGCAGCGTGACCGGGGGTACCGGGGGCATGACGAACTCGTCCTTACATCGGGAAACTCAGCCAGGTCAGCCTACCCCTGCGCCCTGTTCCAGGGGCTGCCCCGCCGGTGATCGCGACGCTCGCCGGAGGCGTAGACTGCCGCGTCCGCCACCGCCAGGGAGCCGCATGTCCGGGATCAGCCGTGCCGCGTAGGGACGTCGCGCTCGCCGCCCTCGTCATTGCGATCTGGGGCGTCAACTTCGTCGCGGCGAACATCGCGATGGAGTCGCTGCCGCCGCTGCTGATGGCCGCCCTACGGTTCACGCTCGTCGCCCTGCCCGCGGTGTTCTTCGTCCGTCCGCCCGGCAACGGCGTCCGGGCGGTCGTGCTGTCGGGACTCTTCATGGGCACTCTGCAGTTCGGCCTGCTCTACTCCGCCATGATGCTCGGGATGCCCGCGGGGCTGGCGTCCTTGGTGCTGCAGGTCCAGCCGATCCTGACGGTCATGATCGCCGCCGCCCTGCTGGGCGAGCGTCCGAACCGCACGCAGGTGATCGGCATCGTCATCGGGCTGGTCGGCATG
>JAKOYE010000170.1 GCA_029780675.1 Actinomycetes bacterium | reverse complement strand
TGGTGGTTCGCGCGAGCCGGGCGGGCGGGACTAGGCTAGCCCCCCGTGGTGGCCCCGTCACAATGCGACGGCCACCGCACGCGGGCGTAGCTCAATGGTAGAGCCCCAGTCTTCCAAACTGGCTACGCGAGTTCGATTCTCGTCGCCCGCTCCAGCACCAGCTCGGTGATCGCTCGCCCGGCGTCCAGGCCCTTGGCCTCGAAGCCAGCCAGCGGTCGCCACGCCGGCCGCGGCACCTGGCAGGCCGCGAACCTCCCATGGTCGGCCACCACCCGCCGCACGTATGCCGCGTAGTCGGCGTGGTCGGTCGCCACCAGGACGTGCCCGGTCGGGGTGAGGCGGGAGACCAGCAGGTCGAGATTCTCCGGCGACAGGAACCGGCGCCGATGATGCCGGGCCTTCGGCCACGGGTCCGGGAAGAACAGGTGGACCGCGTCGAGGCCGCCCTCGGGCACCCGGTCGGTGAGGAACTCCACGGCATCGGCGAGCTCCGCCGACAGGTTGGTCAGACCCTCGTCGGCGGCCGCAGCGAGCATGCGGGCCACACCTGGCGGGTGGACGTCCAGGGCGATGAGGTACGAGTCGGGGTGCGCTGCGGCATACCCGACAGCCGCGGCGCCATGGCCACACCCGATCTCAAGGACGACCCGCGTGGGCCTCCCGAGGGTCCCGGGAGGCGCGAGAACCGCTGCGGGGACGGCATACCGGGGCAACAGGGTGGCCAACCGGCTCTCGGTGAGCTGGGAGCGACGCCCACGTCTGGCGTGGAAGGTCCGGACCCGCGCCTGTGTCACCCGCACAGGGTATGCCGCCCACACACCTCGGTCGGGCGGCGGGAACTTCCGGGGTGGCGGGCACGCTTAGAGTGGGTCAAGACCGTTCGCATGGACGGCATCACTGAGTGGGGAGGAGAGGCAAAATATGGGCCTTTTCGACGAGATCAAGGACAAGGCTGTCGAGCTCATCCAGGGCAACAGCGACAAGGTTGACGACGCTGTGGAGAAGGCGGGTGACCTGATCGACGAGAAGACCGGTGGTCAGTTCTCCGACAAGGTCGACATGGCACAGGACAAGGCCAAGGAAGTCGCCGACGACCTGGACCAGTCCAACTGAGCTAGCTCGCTTTTCAGCTGCGCCGACGGCCGCGGCTCACCTCCGGGTGGGTGGCGGCCGTCGGCGTGTGTAGGTGCCGGCCGTCGGCGTGTGTAGGTGCCGGCCGTCGGCGTGTGTGGGTGTCGGCCGACAGAGCATCTGGGGCGATCCGGCCACTTCCCCTTGGGAAATCATCCGCGCGTGCGAGGAATTCCGGCCAACCGGGCTCTGGCTGGCGGGAAAACGTCGGCGCGTGATGCTTCTATGTGGTGTCAAGGGCCCCGGGGCTGGGATGGTCGCCCGGCCATTCGTGGGTGTCAAGGCCCTTCGGCCGCTGCGCGGTCGGGCTGCGCCCGAACCTTGACGCCCACTCGGGTCCGGTCGGTTAGGCCGCCACGGGGTCCTTGGCGTGTTGGGTGAGCAGTCGGAACACTTGACGGGCGATGGCTCGTTTCAGACAGCGTTTGATGTCTCGGGCGCTTTTCCCTTCGGCGGTGCGTCGGGCGGCGTAGGCCTGGGTGGGTTCGTGGACTCGCAGTCTGGTGAGGGCGACGGTGTGCAGGGCTCGGTTGAGTTGACGGTCGCCGGTCCGGTTGAGTCGATACCGGGTGATGGTGCCGCTGCTGGCCGGGATCGGGGCGGCACCACCGAGGGAGGCGAACGCTGCGTGGGAGCGGATCCGGCCGGCGTGGGACCAGGAGATCAGGAACTGGGCGCCGCTGATGGTGCCGATACCGGGCTGTTCCAGCAGGACCGGACAGATGGCTTCCACGAGCTGTTCGAGTTCGGTTTCGTACTCGGCCGCTTCGGCCTGGAGCGCAAGAGCGCGGCGGGCGGTGCCGCGCAGGGCGTGGATGGTGGCCCGATACTCGATGGAGTGTCGGGGCAGGGACCGCAGCCGGGCGCACTGGTGTACTTGCTGGCTGGTGGTTCCTGACCGCAGTTGGTCACGCAACGCTTGGGGTGCGCTCACGATGAGTGCTTTGAGTTGACTGATCGCTTTCGTGCGGGCCGTGACGGCGCCCTGACGGGCAGCCATCAGGACCCGTAATGCTTCTCGGTCGCCGCGGGCTCGGGGACCAGCCAGATGGTCCCGGCTTAGGGCCTCGCGGGCGGCCCGGACCGCGTCCAAGTCATCGGACTTGGCGCCGTCGCGGCGGGCCGGACGCGACGGCCGGTCGATCTCGACCACTCGTTCACCGGCTTCCAGCAGGGCCGTGGTCAACCCGGACCCGTAGCTCCCGGTGCCTTCAATGGCCCATACCCGGGTACCAGGAGCGTGCTGCTCGGCGAACGCGTGCAGCCGCCGGTACCCGGACGTGTCGGTCGGGAAGGTGAGGTGCTCGATGACGCCACCGGTGGTGGCGTTCACGATGGCGGCGGTATGGGTGTCGCGGTGTGTGTCCACACCGATGACGAAGTCGAGGACACCTGCAAGCATGGGACCCATGGTGCTTCCTTCCCGTAACAGGGGTGGAGTTCCTGAACCGGTCGGCACCGGCCTGGGATGGGTCACCACGGCGACAAGACTGTGATGAGGCACGACCCCGTGAAGGGTCGGCCAAGCTTCTGATCAGGCCAACAATGGTGGGCCAGGCCGGTGCCGGCGACCACGACGACAAATCACATAGAAAGACACCACCAGGTGGGTCAGTGAGGAATCGAGCCAGTCGCGGTCACCAACACCGACGCTGCCACGCCGGTACCACCACAGGGGCCGAAGCCCCCACACCCAGACTCACAGTGAGGAATTCCGGGGAGTGGGGGGCCGGCCGACCGGTCAGTCGCGCCAGATGACGACGACGGCCCGGTCGTCGGAGTCCCCGGCCCGGGCGTCGGCGCACAGCCGGCGAGCGCCATCGGCCAGCCCGGTCGTGATCAGGCGCTCAGCGTTGCCCAAGAGCCGGTCCAGTCCTCGGCTCAGGTCGTGTCCCCGGGCTTCGATGACCCCGTCGGTGTAGAGCACGATCGCGTCCCCTCGGCCCAGTCGTCCTGTGCTGCGCGGGAACTCGATCTCCGGGAGGATCCCCAGGACCGGGCCGCCCGCCGACTCCAGGACGGACCACAAACCGGAGCCGGCGGAGAACTGGATCGGCGCCGGGTGTCCGGCGTTGCCCAACGTGAAATCCCCCGTGCGCAGGTCGAGGGCTAGGTGCACGGCGGTCGCGAAGCCTTCGGGCCACTCCTGGCGGACGAGGTAATGGTTCGCCGCCGACAGCAGCCGCTCGGGTTCGACCTGCCCGAGCAACCCGCCAATCGCCCCCGAACACACCAGCGACCTGGTGCTAGCGGTGCGGCCCTTCCCCGACAGATCGACCAAGGCCACCTCAAGGTGACGACCATCGGGCGACAGGGAGGTGACGGCCAGGTCGCCGGAGAACTTCTCGCCAAAGGCCGACCGGATCGCCGACTCGGCGTGCCAACCCGCCGGCAGCGACGGCATGACCCCCAACGCCAGCAACCGGTCGCGCAGGTCGACGAGCATGTCGTCGCCACTGTTGCCCTGCACTCCCAGCCGCTCTCGCGAGCGGGTCCGGATCGCCATCAGCGTCATCGTCAATGCGAGCGCCACCAGGGTGCCCGCCTGCAGGATCGACCACCCGCGCACCATCGAGGCCGACAAGGCCAGGCACACGACGTAGGAGAAGCAGACCAACCCGAACCACCACGGCGTGAGGAA
>JAKOYE010000251.1 GCA_029780675.1 Actinomycetes bacterium | reverse complement strand
ATCTCGGCAGCGATGTTGCGGGCCAGGTCGGTGGCGTAGGTGAGGTCACCGGTGATGGCCACGTTGAGGTCTTCGAGGTTGAACAGCCAGATGGTGCCGTCGTCGGCCGCACCGATGGTGACCAGCAGCGGGTACGGAGCGGGCTGGTCGGGCTGAGGGGTTCCGATCGAGTCCGCAGCGGCGCCGGTCGGCAGCCTCCATCGAAGCTGCTCCTCATCGCCCTGCCAGGGCTCGGGCAGCGTCGTGGCGCGGCTCAGGTGCACAGTGATCGCATCGGTGTTCAGGGTCACGGCGGCCACGTCGGGCAGGTGCTCCTTGCGGCCCGTGCAGGCGCCGGCCAGCGCGCGCAGGGCGTCGTCCAGGAATTCTACGGTCGGGGCGGCGGCGCTCCCGAGGGTCATCACGGTCTTCTCGACGGGGGCCAGCACCGGGTCGGGGGCGGTGATGCTGCGTCCGGGTCGACGGTTACGGAACTGTGTGCGGCGCCGAGCTCGCAGGACCAGTGTCATGCCGCCCGCTAGGACAGCACCTGCCCCGGTCAGACCGGCGAGAATCCACGGCGCTGGTGAGTCCGGGTGTTCTGCCTCGGCCACCACGGTGCTCTGGCCCTCCTGGGCTTGTGCGGACGTGGCAGGGGCGGAAGCCGTTGGTGATGCGCTGGTCGCCGAGGGGGACGGGGTAACGGGTGGGGTCGTGGCGCTGGGGGTCGGCGGTGGGGGTGCAACGGGCGGGGGCGGTGATGGTGGAGTCGGCGTGGTCGTCGTGGTTGGGGTTGGTGGGGTGCCGGGGATGGTCAAGGTCCAGCCGACGTCGATCATGTCGGGGTCGGACAGGTGGTAGCCGCCCGGTTGGCGGATGCCCCTGGAGGCGTCGTAGATCTCGGGGTAGCGGTCGGCGTCGCCGAGCTCGCGTTGGGCGATACCGGACAGGGTGTCGCCACGGTGGACGGTGACCTGGTGCTCGGGTCGGTCGGCTGCCTGATGTGCGGCAGGCAGGTGTAGCACGGTGCCGGGGGTCAGGAAGTCGGGGTGGGATCCCAGCTGCGGGTTGACGGCCAGGATGTCGCGG
>JAKOYE010000146.1 GCA_029780675.1 Actinomycetes bacterium | reverse complement strand
CACTGATATGAGCGGCCGCCAACCCGTCCGGGGCGGACTTGTCCAGGATCGACTCGTGCGCGCCGACCGCCCACACCCGGGACTCGGCCGACCACGACATCAGATCGTGCAGCTCGGCCGGACGCACGTCGCCACCGCGAGCCTCCAGGGTCCTAACCAACCGAGTCAGGGTCGCCTCGGGATTCAGATGCAGCCGATCGGCCAGATTCCCCGCAGGGTTCAAATCGACGAGCGCGACGTCACCGCCGCGCCGCTGCCCGAACGCCGACGCCACCCCGATCGCAGTCGGCGTCTTACCGGCACCGCCCGCCTTGTTCGCAAACAACACCACCAACGGACCACCGCCCGGCACTCCCGGCACTTCCGCCACTCCCTGCTGGGCGCCGCTCCACGAGGCGGCCGCCGCCGAGAACCGACTCCTGGACACCGGGGCACGGTCAATGTTTCCAGTGGAAACACTGCGGAACGCGGAGGCCCCGGACGCCACCTTCGCCGGCGCACCGACGGCGGCCTGGGACACCACAGGCCCCGGCGACTCAGGGCCGCTCGGCCGAGGGTCGGCTATGACGTCGTCATCCCTCATCACGCTCGCGATGAACCCAGCGGCGGTAGCCGGTTCAGGATCAGCCGCCGCCGCGACAGGTTCAATCTCAGCCGGTGTGGGCAGCGTCTCGGCCTCGGACTCACCAGCTGCAGGCTGGAACCCTGAAGGAACGGGGGTCGTGTCCGCGGTCTCCGCTGCGGCGAGGTCGGCGTCCGTGGCCGGACGCACAGACCCGTCGACGTTGAACAGCATGATCTGGGCGAAGCTGCCATCGCGGTAGTCGACACACACAGCTCGGCCGCGACGCTCCGCTTCGCGGACCGCAGCCTCACGCAGCAACGGGCGTGCATCAGCGGACGCCGTCGTCGCTGGAGCCTCGAACACCACCCGGTCGCCGTCACGCAGCTCGGCGAGTCCGGACCCTAACCTCATCGTCAACATACGCTCACTCACTCCCCTTTTCCGAGCGACGTGGTCGTCGCATCAACCCACCACGCACCATCCATCTTCACCAGCCGCACTGACATTCCGACCGGTTGGAACAGCGCCTTGTCCGACCAGCCAGCCCCGTCTTGGGCAACGATCGACACAATCGCCTCCCGGTAAGCCATGGTGGCCGAATCAGGGGCGTCCGGGCCTGCCGTCGAAACCTCAGCGGTTGCTGTCGTCCAGCCGTGCCGCTTGGTCAAGGTCAACCAGGCAGCCCCACCCGATCCAGACCCTGACCGCAGCACCGCCGCATAGGCCGGCGACGCCAACTGTGCGGCACGCGTCTGCGCGGCCAACGGGCCCCGATCCGTCCTCGCATCGAAACTCCACACCAACGTCGTGAACGCCCTGGTCACCGCGTCCGGGTCGGCCCGATCCACGCTGACCGGCTGGACCGATATTGACGGCTGCGGCTGAAACGCCGATGACGATGCCGCACCAGCCGCTGGAACCGACGTAGCGGCAGAGGTAGGTGCGGAGGCCGATGGCGGTGTCGTGGCCGGAGCGCTGCCGGGGCTGGAGCAGCCCGTGACGGCCAGCAGCGCGACCGCGAGCGTCATAACAGTGCCTTTCATGGGATCGGCACCATCCCAGCGCCCGTAGCGGGAACCCACGTGTGGCCGTTCAAAGCGCGGCCGTTCACGAACGGCACGATCCGGGCTGCTCTCCCCCGCCCGGGCTCCTCGATCATCTGACCGCCCCCGATATAGATCGCCACGTGATGCGTCAGAAAAGGGCTGCCGTTGTAGAACCACAGCAACGCCCCCACAGGCGGATCCGTCACCGAGATCGCCGGGTTGTAGTAGGCGCGGGCCTGCTCCTTCGACGTCCGCGGCAACA
>JAKOYE010000127.1 GCA_029780675.1 Actinomycetes bacterium | reverse complement strand
TTGAGGTGGCCGGATATGTGCCGGGCACAGATCCGGGCAAGGTAATCCTCTTCCGGGGGGATCAGGTCGTAGCGGATGCCCGAGGCGATGAAGACCCGTTTCACTCCCGGGATCTCGGAGACCCGCTGGAGCATCCGGAGTTGTTCCCGGTGGCTGCGGTCAAGCGAGGGGCAGTCGATGCAGCGGCGGTCGGGGCAGGTGCCGGCGGTCTCCCAGCGGCTGCACCGGAGGGAGTACATGTTTGCCGTGGGGCCGCCGATGTCCTGGACGACTCCGCTGAACTCCGGCATCTCTGTCATCCGTTCAACCTCGCGGACGATCGAGTCGATGCTCCGGCTCTGGATGATCCGGCCCTGGTGGTGGGTGAGTGCGCAGAACGAGCAGCCGCCGAAACAGCCGCGGTGGCTGACGATGGAGAACCTGACGGGGTCGAGCGCGGGTATGGGTTCGGTGTATGAGGGGTGTGCCCGCCGGGTGTATGGGAGTTCGTAGACGTGGTCGAGTTCGGCGGTCGAGAGCGGCATAGCCGGGGGGTTCTGGACGATGACGGTCTTTGGGTGCGGCTGGACAACGGGGCGGCCGCGGATGGGGTCCTGTTCGGCGTAATGCATCGCAAACGCTCTGGCGTAGGCGTGGCGATCGGATCGGACATCTTCGTAGGAGGGGAGGACGATGCAGCCGGAGTGGTCGGCGCTCCGCCATGCGGCGAGGTCGAGGCGGTGGGCGGTGCCCGGGATCCCGGTGAGGGGTTCTCCGGCGGCGAGGCGGCCGGCGATCTCGACGACCTGGCGTTCGCCCATGCCGTAGACGAGGAGGTCGGCTGGGGCGTCGGCCAGGATGGACTGGCGGACGGTGTCTGACCAGTAGTCGTAGTGGGCGAACCGCCGGAGGCTTGCCTCTATCCCGCCGATGATGATGGGGGTGTCGGGGAAGAGGGCGTGGACGCGGTCGGTGTAGACCAGGGTTGCGCGGTCGGGCCGGAGGAGTCGGCCGCCGGGGGAGTAGACGTCTGAGCGCCGGCGTTT
>JAKOYE010000125.1 GCA_029780675.1 Actinomycetes bacterium | reverse complement strand
GCGGAAGTTGATGATCGCGGTGGCCGCGCCCAGGCTGGCGGCCGCCAGAGTGGTCTCCACACACGCCGGATGGTTCTTGTCCAGGAAGGCCACCACATCGCCGCGGCTGATGCCGTGCTCGGCGAGCGCGCCGGCCAGTCGGCGTACCCGGTCGTCGAACTGCTTCCAGGTGAAGGTGCGGCTCAGATAGGACACCGCCTCCTCGTCGGGCTTGACCTCAGCCCAGTAGGTCAGCCGGTCGTCAAGAAAGCGCGGTTCGGGAGCGTCAGCCATACCCGACAGGGTGCCACGTCAGGACGGCGGCGCGGTTCGATTTGGCCGCAGCAGAATCCAGGCGACGACCATGGCGACCAGCGGCACCGCGGTCATGATCAGACTGACCTCGTGGATGGCCGTCAGCCAGCTCGACGAGGCCTCCGAAACCACCCAGCGGGCCTGCTCGGGGTCGAGGACCTCGCTGCCCGACGTGGTGGGGGCGGCGCCGTGGGCCACGCGCAGCGCCTCCCGGGCCTGCTCCTCGCTGATGCCGGAGCCCTCCAGTTTGCTGCGGCCGTCACGGACGAACAACGTGGTGCCGACGAGAGCGAACAAGGCGGGGCCCAGTGAGTAAGCGGCCTGGCCGACCGCGGGTTTGACCGCGGACACCACGCCGCCGAGTTCCGGTGGCGCGCTGGACATCATGATCGTCGACTGCGGGGTCTGCACCACCGCACCGCCGATCGCGTTGAGGGCCACACCGATACCGAGAACGGCGATCGGCGTGGTCTCGTTCAGCACCACCAGCATCGCCATGCTGACCGCCAGAATGCCCAACCCGAACACCAGCACGGCCCGCTCGCCGAACCGGGCCACCGCCCGTCCGGCCACCACCGCGGCCGCCGAGGCGATCAGCATGGCGGGAACCAGCAGCAGGCCGAGCAGTTCGGGCGACTCGCCGCGGATGGTCACCAGGTAGTAGGCGAACAGGATGGTGCCGCCGCCGCCGAGGAAGTTGAACGTGGCTCCGGCGGTCAGGGCGGCGTTGAACCGGCCGGAGGAGAAGATCCGCATGTCCAGGGCGGGGGCGTCGGTGCGCATTTCCCAGCGGACGAACGCCACTCCGAGCGCCAGGCCCGCCGCGATCAGCACCAGGGCAAGCGGGTTGAGACCGCCCTGCAGTTCGGTCAGCCCGTAGATGACGGTGACCAGTGCGGCGGCGATCAGCGCGATCCCCGGCAGGTCGAGTTTGCGCTGATCGCGGACGGTTTCGGGGACGTAGCGCAGGGTGATGAGGAGAGTGACCGCCGCCAGCGCCGGGGTGACCAGCAGGCAGGCCCGCTATCCGAATTGGCTTGCCAGCCAACCACCGATGGCGGGCTGGAACACCGCCAGTGCGTGCCCGGCGCCCAGGTAGGCGGCGATGGCCGCCGCCCGTCGTCTGGGCGGGAAGACCGCGTTGATGATGGCCAGGGACAGGCCCAGCACGAACGCGAACGCCACCCCGAGACCTGCCCGGGCGACGATCAGCACCGAGACATGCGGTGCCACCGCGCCGAGCAACCCGAACGCGATGGACCCGTAGCAGCCGACGGCGAACATCCGCTTCATCCCGGCCAGGTCGCCCAGTGCGCCGGCGCCGAGCACCGCTGCGGCCAGTGTCAGGGTGCACAGCGAGGCAAGGAAACTCGCGGTGGCGGGGGTGAAATCCAGGCCGCGCCGGACTTCCGCCAGATTGGCCGACAGAATGGTCGGGTCGGCGGCGGTGATGCTGTAACCCAGACCCATCGCGACGATGGTCATCGTGGCCGCCCGGCCGCTGACAAGGGTTTGGGCCATCGTCTGATGCTAGGCGCGCGAGGCCTGATGGGGGCCGGACCGCGCCAGATCGGCGACGCCGCGCGAGACCCTGGCCGGAAATTGGAACACGTTCTAGTGTTGCAGGTATGCCCACCGTCGATTCTTCGCGACCGAGTTCGTCGGCTGACATGGTGCGTCATCCGCTGCACACCGGCCACCTGACCGTGGGCGCGTTGCGGCGGCACCATGACCGGCCGGTGTTGTTCCTCGGCGACACCACCCTGACCGGCGGGCAACTCGCCGATCGGATCAGTCAGTACATCCAGGCCTTCGAAGCCCTCGGGGCGGGAACCGGCGCCACCGTCGGGCTGCTGTCGCTGAACCGGCCGGAGGTGCTGATGATCATCGGCGCCGGTCAGACCCAGGGCTACCGGCGCACCGCTCTGCACCCACTGGGGTCACTGGACGGCCACGCCTATGTCCTCACCGACGCAGGCGCGACGTCGCTGATCATCGACACCATCCCGATGTTCGTCGAACGGGCGCTGGGGCTGCTGGAGAAGGTGCCGTCGTTGGCCAGAGTGCTCACCCTCGGGCCGGTGCCCACGGAGTTGGCGGACGTCGGCGTCGACCTCATCGCCGAAGCGGCGCGCTACCCGGTGCGGACGCTGACAGCGGCGGAACTGCCGCCCGGTCACATCGGCGGCCTGACCTACACCGGCGGCACCACCGGCAAGCCCAAGGGGGTCATCGGCACGGTCGGGTCGATCCTGACCATGACCACCGTGCAGCTGGCCGAGTGGGAGTGGCCCGAGCATCCGCGGTTCCTGATGTGCACCCCGCTGTCGCATGCCGGGGCGGCGTTCTTCGTGCCGACCATCGTCAAGGGCGGCGAGATGATCGTGCTACCCAAATTCGATCCCGCCGAGGTGCTGCGGGTCATCGAGGAACGTCGGATCACCGCCACGATGCTGGTGCCCTCGATGATCTACGCGTTGATGGACCATCCCGACTCCCACACCCGGGACCTCTCCTCGCTGGAGACGGTGTACTACGGAGCGTCCGCGATGAACCCGGTTCGGCTGGCCGAGGCGATCCGACGGTTCGGCCCGATCTTCGCGCAGTACTACGGCCAGTCCGAGGCGCCGATGGTGATCACCTACCTGGCCAAACGCGACCACGACGAGAAGCGTCTGACATCGTGTGGCCGCCCGACCCTGTTCGCCCGGGTCGCGCTGCTCGATCCCGACGGGAATCCGGTTCCCCGGGGGGAGGTCGGCGAGATCTGCGTGTCCGGTCCGTTGCTGGCGGGTGGATACTGGAACCTTCCCGAGGCCACCGCGGAGACTTTCCGAGACGGCTGGTTGCACACCGGCGACATGGCACGCGAGGACGACGAGGGGTTCTTCTACATCGTCGACCGCGTGAAGGACATGATCATCACCGGCGGTTTCAACGTCTTCCCCCGCGAGGTCGAGGACGTCGTCGCCGAGCATCCCGCCGTCGCGCAGGTCTGCGTGATCGGCACGCCGGATGAGAAGTGGGGCGAGGCCGTGACGGCGGTCATCGTGCTGCGGCCCGACCATCCCGACGACCCCGAATCGGTCGCCGGGGTGACCGCTGAGATCCAGGCGGCCGTCAAGGACCGCAAGGGCTCGGTGCAGGTTCCCAAGCAGGTGATCGTGGTGGACGCGGTTCCGGTCACCGCGCTGGGCAAACCCGATAAGAAGGCGGTGCGGGCGCGGTTCTGGCAGGGTGCTGGGCGTGCCATCGGTTAAAGCGGTCCTGTTCGACTTCTCCGGGACGCTGGCCCGCTTGGAGGACGACGACAGTTGGTTCGACGGGATGGGTCTGGACGCCGCCCAACGCGCGGAGGTGATGGATCGGCTGACACACCCGACCGCCGCCGTCGACCACCACGCTTGGCGGTACCGGGATCTCGACAGCGGCCTGCATCGGGAGGCTTACCTGCATGTGCTGCTGGAGGCCGGCCTGGCCGTACCGCATGCCGAATCGCTGTATGCGCGGTGCATCGACCCCGACCAGTGGACCGTCTACCCGGATACCGTTGCCGTTTTGGATGGTTTGCGCGCCAACGGAATTCGCACGGCCGTGGTGTCCAATATCGCCTGGGACGTCCGCTCGGTCCTTGTGTCGGCCGGGACTGACGCGGAGGAATACGTGCTGTCCTACCGGATCGGGTCGGCCAAGCCGGATCGGCGGATCTTCGAGGTGGCCCTATCCCGCCTCGGCGTCGACGCCGGCGAGGCGCTGATGGTCGGCGACAGCGTGGAGAACGACGGCGCTGCCGGCCAGTTGGGGTGTGACTTCGCGTTGGTGGATCCGTTGCCGGTCGCAGACCGGCCGACCGGGTTGCTCGACGTTCTGCGCGACCGCGGAGTCCGGATATAGGTGTCTCCACCTCTGAGCGACTCCACGTCACTCTGAGCGACTCCACGTCACTCTGAGCGACTCCCCGCGACTCTGACTCCGAGCATCTCTTTCTTCGAGCGACTCCGTATCGTCCGCCGGAAACGGTCGGCCGGAAACGGTCGACCGGAAATGGTCCGCCGGAAACGGTCGACCGGAAATGGTCCGCCGGAAACGGTCGGCCGAAGCTTCAGACCCGATGTCGTTCCACCTTCGAGCGACTCCATCCGCTTCGCCGGGAGGTGCGGCATTGAGTTGTTCCGCCTATGAGCGACTCCGCGCGCTTCGCTGGGAAGTTCGGGCAAGCGGTTCCCCACCTCCGAGCGACTCTTAGCGACTCGCCGCGGGGCGGAGATGCGGCTGGCGATGCGGGGAACCATCGACCCGGTGGTGTGGCGACGCGACGCCCCGGCGGTGTGGCGACGCGACGCCCCGGCGGTGTGGCGGAGCGACGACCCGGCGATGCCCACATGCGCCTTACTGGAAACACGAAGATGTCGGTGCGATGTGCAACCTTGCCCGCATGGCACGTTTGCTGCGCGGAACCGATCTCCGCTACACCCTGACCCGCCTGCTGCAGATCTGCGGACCGCTGACCGTAACGGAACTCTGCGCCGAGTTGGAGAACTGGGGCTTCACCGTCGAAGGCCGGCCGACCAAGGTCGTCTCCGACGCACTGCGGTGGGAGATGCGCCGAGACCGCGTACGGAAGAGGGGTCACGGACTCTACGGCGCCGGTTGCGCACCGGGCGGTACCGCCTACCGGATCGTCGACCGGGTCAGCCTGTTACGGGAGGAAGCCGAGTCGCTCCGGGCGGAAGAAAATGACCCCATAGCCAACAGGCTGGCTGGTACCGAGTTCGAGTCGCTCGAAGGTGGAGACACCGACCGACCCGACCCCGCCGCGCCGAAGCGTGAAAGCGCGGAGTCGCTCGAAGGTGGAGACACCGACCCACTCGACCTGGGCGCGGAGTCGCTCGACCCGGGCGCGGAGTCGCTTGACCCGGGCGCGGAGTCGCTTGACGGGAGCGCACGGTCGCTCACCCACGATGCGGAGTCGCTCGAAGGTGGAGACACCGTTGCGCGTACTTTCGACGCCGTGAGCGACAACCCGTTCAAACCGCACCTGTGGCAACCCGTACCGGGCTTCGCCGACCTCACCGACATCACCTACCACCGGCACGTCCTCGATGGGGTCGCACAGCCGACGGTGCGGGTGGCGTTCAACCGGCCTGAGGTGCGCAACGCCTTCCGTCCGCACACCGTCGACGAACTGTACCAAGCTTTGGAACACGCCCGGATGTCCCCCGACGTCGGAGTGGTTCTGCTCACTGGCAACGGCCCCTCCCCGAAGGACGGTGGCTGGGCGTTCTGCTCTGGAGGCGATCAACGCATCCGCGGCCGCACCGGCTATCAGTACGCCGCGGGCGAGACCGCCGACACCGTCGACGCCGCCCGTGCCGGCCGGCTGCACATCCTCGAAGTCCAAAGGCTGATCAGGTTCATGCCGAAGCCGGTCATCTGCCTGGTCAACGGCTGGGCGGCGGGCGGCGGACACAGCCTGCACGTGGTCTGCGACCTCACCCTCGCCAGCCGCGAGCACGCCCGGTTCAAGCAGACCGACGCCGACGTCGGCAGCTTCGACGGCGGCTACGGCAGCGCCTACCTGGCCCGTCAGGTAGGGCAGAAGTTCGCCCGCGAGATCTTCTTCCTCGGCCGGACCTACACCGCCGAGCAGATGCACCACATGGGGGCGGTCAACGAGGTCGTCGACCACGCCGAACTCGAGACGGTGGCCCTGGAGTGGGCAGCCGCGATCAACGGCAAATCACCTCAGGCTCAACGGATGCTGAAGTTCGCCTTCAACCTGCTCGACGACGGACTGGTCGGCCAACAACTCTTCGCCGGGGAGGCCACCCGGCTGGCCTACATGACCGATGAGGCCGTCGAGGGTCGCGATGCCTTCCTCGAAAAGCGGGACCCCGATTGGAGCCCGTTCCCGCGATACTTCTGAGACCGGACTTCGGAGACCGGACAAGCCAGAACCCGTAAGACCTCCATAGACTCGGCGACCGTGAATCCTCTCAACTTCCCCGGACGGCGCAAGCTCACCGAGGCGATAGCCCTGACCGGGATGCGCCCACCGCTGAGCGTCCCGTCCCGCACCCGAATCCCGCTGCGCGGTAAGCGGGTGCTGATCACCGGTGCCTCATCGGGCATCGGGGAGGCGGGCGCCGAGGCGTTCGCCGCCGAGGGCGCCGAGGTGATCGTGGTCGCCCGGCGCGCCGACCTGCTCGACGACCTCGCGTCCCGGATCGCCGACTCCGGCGGCACCGCCACCGCGCTGCCCTGCGACCTCACCGACCTCGATGCCGTCGACGCCCTGGCCGACACCGTGCACCAACGCTTCGGTGGAGTGGACATCCTGGTCAACAACGCCGGCCGGTCGATCCGCCGCCCGCTGGCCGACTCCCTGGACCGCTGGCACGACGTCGAGCGCACGATGCAGTTGAACTACTTCTCCCCGCTGCGGCTGATCCGCGGACTTGCGCCGGGCATGATCGAACGCGGCGACGGCCACATCATCAACGTCGCCACCTGGGGCGTCCTCAGTGAAGCCTCTCCCCTGTTCGGCGTCTACAACGCCTCCAAAGCCGCGCTCAGTGCCGTCAGCCGCGTCATCGAAACCGAATGGTCGCGCAACGGGGTGCACTCCACCACGCTGTACTACCCGCTGGTCGCGACCCCGATGATCGCGCCCACCCGGGCCTATGACGGGGTTCCCGCCCTGAGCTCCGAGGAAGCCGGCCGATGGATGATCGACGCCGCCCGGCACCGGCCGGTGCGCATCGCGCCGCGCTTCGGGGTCACCGCCCGCGCCATCGACGTCATCGCGCCCGGGGTGTTGAACAGCGTGCTCAAGCGTCAGCGGATGCAACCGAGCTGATATGGAGATCCTGTCCAGCCGGATGCTGCTCCGGCCCACCGACTACCAACGGTCCCTCACCTTCTACCGGGACACGCTCGGCCTCGCGATCGCTCGGGAATACCCCGGCGGGACAGTCTTTTTCGCCGGTCAGTCGCTGATCGAACTCGCCGGACACGGCGAACCCCGGTCGTTCTCGGGCGCGCTGTGGCTACAGGTCCGCGATGTCTACCAGGTCCAGGACGAGTTGCGGCAGCGCGGCGTGGAGATCACCCGCGAGGCCCGTCAGGAACCGTGGACGCTGCACGAGATGCACATCACCGACCCCGACGGGGTCACGCTGATCTTCGTTCAGGTGCCGTCGAACCACCCCTTACGCAGGGATTCCCGCGGCTGACGCGGGTCAGCCGTGGTCGGACAACGGCCAGCCGACCATCGCCAACCGGCCCGCCACCTGATTGATCTCGTCGGCGGTGGGCTCCTTCTCGACCACCTCGCGGATGGCCTCCCGGATCTGGTCGGCGGTCACCGGGTTGTCCGGGTCGCTGTCCTTGAGCACGGTGAACTGTCGCCTGAACCACCTCGTCCTCGGACAGCGACCGCTTCAGCAACGCCAGCAGCGGGTAGTAGTCGGTGCGCGGAACACCGTCCGGATACCCGCTGTGCAGCCAGCCGAGAACGGAGTGGAAGAAGCTGGTGGTTGTCGGCGATTCCGCATCCGGGGTCTCGGCCATCGGCGTCTCAGGCATCGGCGCGTCTCACTTCTTTCTCGGCAGATACGGGAACAGGTCCACCCCGAAGTGGTGAATGATCGTGGTGCGGGTGATCCACAGGATCGCCATCAGGATCACCGCCGTCACGAACACGAACAACAGCCCGCCGAGCGGCTTGAGGATCGGCCGCGGCGGGTGCACCACGCCGTCCTCGTCGACACCCCCGGCCCCCGCGGAGTACAGCCGCAGGCCGATCGCGAACACCGCGGGCAACCCGGCTCCGAGCAGCAGCCCAACCACCAGGACGCGGAAAATGCTCTCCAGGTACTGCATCAGCTGTCCCTTCCACCCGGAGCGGTGGTCTTCTTGCGCTCACTCGCGGCCGCCCGCACATCGGCCGGAACGACCGAGTTCGTGGACGCGTCCCAGTCGGCGTTGACGTTGGTGTGATCGACCTTCTGCTGCTGGGCGCGCCACCACAGGTAGCCGGACAGCGCCACCAGCACCGCGAAGATCACGATGCTGCCCAACAGATCCGAGGTCACCGACGCGACGCCGTGGCCGAGCCAGAAGGTCAGCGCCCCGGCGAGAGCGGCCGCGGGCAGGGTGATCAACCAGGCCACCGCCATCCGGCCGGCGACCGACCAGCGCACCTCGGCGCCCGGCTTACCGACGCCGCTGCCCAGGATGGACCCGGTGGCCACGTGCGTGGTCGACAGCGCCATTCCGGCGGCGCTGGAACTGAGGATGATCGCCGCCGAGGAGGCCTCGGCCGCCAGTCCCTGCGGGGGTTCGATCTCCACCAGACCCTTACCCAGCGTCCGGATCACCCGCCAGCCGCCGATGTAGGTACCCAGGCCGATGGCCACCGCGCAACTGGCGATGATCCAGAACGGCAGGCCGTCCTCCTTGACGTTGCCGGTCAGGTGTCCGGTGGTCATCAAGGCCAAGGCGATGACGCCCATCGTCTTCTGCGCGTCGTTGGTGCCGTGCGACAGCGCGACCAGCGAGGCCGTCGCGATCTGTCCCCAGCGGAACCCGACGTCGCGGCGCCTCTTCAACACGTTCCGGGTGATGCGGAACACCAGCCAGGTGCCGCATGCCGCCACCAGGCAGGCGATCACCGGGGCGGCCACCGCCGGGATGAGCACCTTCTGGGTGATGCCCGCCCAGTTCACCCCGGCGACACCGAGTGCCGCGAGGCCGGCGCCGACCAGTCCGCCGAACAACGCGTGCGAGGAACTCGACGGGATACCGAACAACCAGGTGAGCAGGTTCCAGAGGATGCCGCCGATCAGCCCGGCGAAAATGATCATCAGGCCGAGGTTCGAACTGACGGTCGGCAGCAGGGATCCGGTCTTGGCGTCCTGGATGCGCAGCACGTCCTTGGTCACGGTGGCGGCGACCTCGACCGACAGGAACGCACCGATCAGGTTGAGGATTCCGGCCACGGTCACCGCGGTCTTCGGCTTCAGCGCCCCGGTCGCGATCGAGGTCGCCATGGCGTTGCCGGTGTCGTGGAAACCGTTGGTGAAGTCGAAGGCCAAGGCTGTCGCGATCAACAACAGCAGGATGACCATCTCCGCGCTCATAGCGAGCATTGTGCTGGTTGGATTGCGATTTGGGCCAATTACCGTCGGAGTCGTGACCTAAGTCAACTTCTGGCCTCTAGGATCACGTCCATCAGCGGTGCCGGAACGATCTGCGCCGACGGAGAAGGCCGACGACAGGGGGCCGTATGGCCACGCTGCGGGCGCTGGCCGTGCCATCCGGACCCTGCGCAAACTCCCTGCTCAGCGTGCTCGCCGGCGTGCTGGACGGCCGCGACGCCCCCCTGGTTCCCGTCCCCGCCGGGAATCTGCGGGAAAGCCAGCTGCTGACCTCCGCGCTGCGGGTCGGCGAACCCATCGACGATGACATCGCGCTGGTCGTTCCGACCTCCGGCACCACCGGCACCCCGAAGGGGGCGATGCTCACCGCGGCCGCCCTGATCGCCGGGGCCTCGGCGACCCATGACCGCCTCGGCGGCCCGGGGAGCTGGCTGCTGGCGCTGCCCGCCCATCACATCGCCGGGATACAGGTGCTGGTACGCAGCCTGCAGGCCGGAACCGTCCCCGCCGAGATCGACGTGACGGCGGGGTTCGATCCGGCCGAACTCCCCCGGGCGGTGGCCGAACTCGGCTCCGGCCGCCGCTACGCGGCCGTCGTCACCAACCAGCTGGCCAAGGCGCTGGATGATCCGGCAGCGGCCGACGCACTGGCCGAACTCGACGCCGTCCTGCTGGGTGGCGGTCCCGCGCCGGCCCCAGTTCTCGAGAGGGCCGCCGCAGCGGGCGTCACCGTCGTGCGCACCTACGGCTCCAGTGAGACCGCCGGCGGCTGCGTATACGACGGCGTTCCTCTCAACGGCGTGCGGGTGCGCATCGACCACCCGGCCGACGACGGCTACGGCCGCATCGTGATCGGGGGCAGCACCCTGGCCAAGGGTTACCGCAACCCGGTGGACCCGGACCCGTTCGCCGAACCGGGCTGGTTCGTGACCGACGATATCGGCGCGGTCGACGACGCCGGACGCCTCAGCGTGCTGGGCCGCGCTGACGACGCGATCAGCACCGGCGGTCTGACCGTCCTGCCCGGCCCGGTCGAGTCCGCGCTGGCGACGCACCCCGCTGTCGCCGAGTGCGCGGTGTTCGGAGTCGACGACGACCGGCTCGGGCAGCGGGTGGTGGCTGCGGTGGTGGTGAACCTCGGCGACCTCGAACCCGGACTGGCCGAACTGCGCGAGGTGGTGATCCGCGCGCTGGACCACACCGCCGCGCCGCGGGAGTTGCACATCATCGACGAACTCCCCCGCCGCGGGATCGGCAAGGTGGACCGGCGCGCCCTGCGCGAACTGTACGGCTGAGCACGGGCCGGATAGTGCCGATAGTGCCGGATAACGAAAGCATGACCGGTCGGCAGTCATCGCCGCAGGTAGGCGAAGCCCACAAGTACGCTCACCCTATGACGGCCCGCGTGTTGATCGCCGATGACGACGCCGTCGTCCGGGATGTGGTGCGCCGCTACCTGGAACGGGACGGCATGGAAGTCGTTGTCGCCGTAGACGGCAACGAAGCCCTCCGGGTTCTGGGGAGCGAACGCATCGACGTCGCCGTGCTCGACGTGATGATGCCGGGCCCCAGCGGCCTGACACTGTGCCGGACGCTGCGCCACGGCGGGGACTACACCGTCCCGGTCATCCTGCTGACCGCCCTCGGCGAGGAGGACGATCGGATCGCCGGTCTGGAGGTCGGCGCCGACGACTACCTGACCAAGCCGTTCAGCCCGCGCGAACTCGCTCTCCGGGTGCGCTCGGTGCTGCGGCGCGCACCCAGCCCGACGCCCGCCATGCCGGTGGAGATCTCCGTCGGCGACCTCACGGTCTCCACGGCGGCTCGTTCGGTCAGCATCGCCGGCCAGCCGGTGGGGCTGACGAATCGCGAGTTCGACCTGCTGGTCTTCTTCCTCACCCACACCGACACCGTCTTCTCCCGCGAAGAACTGCTCAAACGGGTCTGGAACTGGGACTTCGGCGATCTGTCCACGGTCACCGTGCACGTCAAGCGGCTGCGGTCCAAGCTCGGCGACCATCACCGCGTGCAGACCGTCTGGGGGCGCGGCTATCTGTGGCGCGGTGACGGCACCACCAACGGGGCCTCGGAGGACGCCGGTTCCGAGGATCGTGACGGGGTCCGTGACGGGGCCCGTGACGGGTCCGGGTGAGTGTCCGCGTCCGGTGAGCGCCAGTGCCCACTGACCTGACCGGGGTGGCCCTGCTGGCCCTCGCCGCCTCGCTGCCGGTGGTCCTGGTCGGCGCACTTGTGATCCGGCTGGCGCGGTCCTGGTCGGTCACCGTCAGCATGGTGGCCCTGGTGCTCATCCCGACCCTCGCGACCTACGCGGGCGTGTTCTCGGCAAGCCGGTCGATGACCCATCCCAGCTTCGGGGCGATCGCGGTGGTGCTCGCCGTCGTCGCGGTGGTGACCCTGCCCGCCGCCGTCATGCTTGCCCGCTACCAGGGCCGAAGGGCGGTGTGGGAGCAGGAGATCCAGGATGCCGAGCGGGCGGCCGAACAGTCCCGTCGCCAACTGGTCGCCTTCGTCAGCCACGACCTGCGCACCCCGCTGGCCGGGATCCGCGCGCTGTCGGAGGCCATCGCCGACGGCGTGGTCAGCGACGACGAGGTGCGCAGCCAGGCGAAAGTCATTGAGCAGGAGAGCATCCGGCTGTCGGAGATGGTCGACGACCTGTTCGAGATGGCCAAGATCAACGCCGGCGCCGTCACCGCACCCTACGAGCGGGTCGCCCTCGACGAGGTGGTCGACGACGTGATGAACATCCACGGTATCGCCGCCGAGCGGGCGGGCGTTGCCCTGGAGGTGCACATGCCGCCGACCCCGGTGCGGGTCATCGGCAGCGACAAGGCCCTCGTGCGGGTGCTGTCCAATCTGGTGGGCAACGCAATAGCGCACACCCCGGCAGGCGGGCGGGTCACGCTCTCGATCGGCCAGGACGCCGACGGGGCCTGGGCCCGCGTCGACGACACCGGGGTGGGTATCGACACCGCCGACCTGCCCCGGGTGTTCGACATCGCCTACCGCGGCTCCAACGACCGGGTGCCCCGGCCGGATTCCTCGCTGCCCAGCGGTTCGGGCCTGGGACTGGCGATCGCCGCGGGCCTGGTCCGGGCGCACCGCGGTTCGCTCGCCGCCCACAACCTGGCCCACGGTGCCCGGTTCGAAGTTCGTCTACCGCTCGCGGCGGAGCGCCCGGTGCCGTAATTTTCGGCACATGAAACTTGGCAGCGCGATCATCACCGCCACCGCCGTCACCTCCCTGCTCGCCGTGACCGGCGCCGCCCCGCGGGACGCAGACGTCTCCACCGCCTCCGTTACACGTCACGTCGCCCTGGCGGACGGCCAGCTAGAACTGGCCGAGTTCAGTTCGATCATCGGCTTCTTCATCGGGGACGGAACCGCGGAGCACCCCGACGCCGGCCTGCTGATCGGCGACGGGTACAGCTACATCCCCGGGGTCGACGACCTCCCCGGCCGGGTCTGCGCGGACGGCAAAGTCTGCAACGGCGGCCGCGGCGGCTTCCTGCTCGGCAACGGTGGCAACGGCCTCAACGGCGGCAACGGCGGTAACGGCGGCGCCATCGGCAACGGCGGCGACGGCGGCCAGGGGGTGATCGCCCTCTACGACACCACCACCGGGGCCCGCATCCGTGCCGCCGGCCCGGGCGGGAACGGCGGCGACAGTGGGCTCTTCGGCACCGGCGGCAACGGCGGCGGCGGCGGACAGGACCTGTTCAACCCCTACACCGGGGTGAGCAAAGTCTTCGGCGCCGCGGGCGGGGCCGGCGGCGCCGGCGGACGCGGCGGCCTGATCTGGGGCCGCGGCGGAGACGGCGGTGTCGGTGGCCGCGCACAGATCGAGGTCGCCGATCCCGAGGGCAGCGAGATCGTCGCAGTGGTCGGCGGTGCGGCCGGAAACGGCGGCGACGCCGGACTGCTCGGCGCCGGCGGCGCCGGCGGCCAGGGATCGTTCGCGAACTTCCAGGGCGCCGGAGCAGGATCCGCGGTCGGCGGCGCCGGCGGTGACGGCGGACGCGGCGGCATCCTGTGGGGCAACGGCGGCCGCGGCGGATTCGGCGGCGGTCGCGATCCGCAGGATCCCAACAGCGCAGTCTCCGCCATCGACGGTCCGGCCACCGCCGGCCAGGGCGGCGACGGCGGCAACGCGACACTCGGGTACGGCGGCACCGGTGGTGCCGGCGGAACCTCCAAAGCCGTCGGATCGGGTACCGCCGCCGGCGGATCTGGCGGCGCGGGCGGCACCGCCTGGGTCGGCGACGGCGGCGACGGCGGCGACGGCGGTCTGGCGATCTCCGTGGACGGCAACGCGACCGGCGGCGCCGGCGGCAGGGGCGGCAGCGCACTGCTGGCCCCCGGCCGGGCCGGCGGCCGGGGCGGTGACGCGACCGTGATGAACAACACCTCAGGAACCGCCCGCGGCGGTACCGGCGGCGCGGGAGGCGACGGCGGCCTGTTCGCCGACGGCGGCAGCGGCGGCGCGGGTGGATCCATCATCGACACCGACAGCGTGCAGACCGGGATCACCGCCAACGTCGGGGTGGCCTACGGCGGCGGCGGCGGAACCGGAGGCGCGGGCGGATTCCTCGGCAACGGCGGACGCGGCGGAAACGGCGGCAACGCCAAGGCCGGCTCTGCGAAGACCGGCGGGTCCGGCGGAGCGGGTGGCGCGGCCGGGCTGGGCGGCCGGGCCGGCCAGCCAGGCGCGGACGGCTCGACGACCTGACCGGGCACCCGCCCGCAGACGGGCGGGCCCCAGGTCGGGTCAGTCCTCCAGGGTGCGGCTGAGCCGCTCGGCGGCGGCGACGTAGTCCTCGATGAACTCCAGCACCACCTCGCGGGCGGGCTTGATCTTGTTCATCAGGCCGACGCCCTGGCCCACGAAGTAGGTCGACAACGCCTGCGCGCCCTCGTGGCCGTTCTGCGCGAGCTTGTCGATGCGGCGCAGGGCCGGTTCGGCCACCATCGCCTGCAGCGGCAGCGGCAGCGGCTTGCGGCCGCCGGGGTTGGGCGCCCAGGCGTCGGTCCAGTCCGACCGAAGCTGCCGCGACGGCTTGCCGGTGCGCCCCGCGGAGCGGACGGTGTCACGCGAGGACGCGGCCAGCATCTTCTGCTTGGTGTGCGGCGCGGTCTCGGCCTCCTCGGTCGTCAGCCACACCGACCCGGTCCAGGCGCCGGCAGCACCCATCGCGACGCACGCGGCCATCTGCCGCCCGGTGACGATGCCGCCCGCCGCCAGCACGGGGATGTCCTTTCCGCCCGGCACCTCCGAAATCGCCTCCAGCACTTCGGGAATCAGCACCAGCGTGCTGACCTCACCGCAGTGACCGCCGGCCTCGGTGCCCTGCGCGACGATCAGGTCGACCCCGGCGTGGACCTGTTTGATGGCGTGCTCCTTGGCGCCGACCAGTGCGGCCACCGGGATTCCCCGCTCCTTGCCGGCCTGGATCATGTAGTCCGGCGGCACCCCCAAGGCGTTGGCCATCATCCGGATCGGGTGGTTCAGCGCCACCTCCAACAGGCTCTGACCGGTGTCGCCGGCCAGCGCGGAGGAGGCGATCCGTACCTCTTCGACCTCGATGTCATGGTCGGCGAGCAACTGGTTGATGAAGTCCTTGTGCTCGGCCGGGATGCGCTCCGACAGCTGGGCGAATGTCAGGCCCTCGCCCTTGCCCTCGTACTTCGCCGGCACGATGATGTCGACGCCGTACGGCTTGCCGTTGACGTGGTCGTCGATCCAGGTCAGTTCCTGCTCAAGCTGATCGGGCCGGAAGGCCACCCCGCCCAGCACGCCGAACCCGCCGGCGTTGGTCACCGCGGCGACGACGTCGCGGCAGTGGCTGAAGGCGAACAGCGGGAACTCGATGCCGTAGGTGTCGCAGATCTCTGTCTTCACCAGCCCAGTATCGCGCGCGCCGGACGACGGCCGATTGGGGGCGTGCAACGATGGCGCCATGGCGACCGTCGGGCAGTGGATTGAGGGCGCCCGCCCACGCACACTTCCCAATGCGATCGCACCGGTGATCGCCGGCACCGGTGCCGCCGCGTGGCTGCACTCCGCCGTCTGGTGGAAGGCGTTACTGGCGCTGGGGGTGTCGGTGTCGCTGATCGTCGGGGTGAACTACGCCAACGACTACTCCGACGGCATCCGCGGCACCGACGACGAGCG
>JAKOYE010000095.1 GCA_029780675.1 Actinomycetes bacterium | reverse complement strand
GCCGTTCCAGCCGTTGAAGTCGCCGACCAGGCTGACACCCTTGGCGTTGGGGGCCCAGACGGCGAACGACACCCCGTCGACGACCCCGTCGGGAGTGGTGAAGGACCGCGGGTGGGCGCCCAGGATGTTCCACAGTCGTTCATGCCGGCCCTCGGCGAACAGGTGCAGGTCGACCTCGCCGAGGGTGGGCAGGAACCGGTAACCGTCGGCGGTGACGTGGGTGGTTCCGGGGTAGCCGACCTCCAGTCGATAGTCGGCGAGATCGGTGAACGGCACAGCCACGGCGAACAGGCCGGATTGCAGATGCTCGAACGGATACCGCCGACCGCCGATGAGGGCGGTCACCGATTCGGCGTTCGGCCGCAGCGTACGGATGACGGTGTGGTCGTCGTACTCGTGGGCGCCGAGGATGGCGTGCGGATCGTGATGGACGCCGGCCAGCAGCCTGGCGACATCGCTGGGATGCGGTGCCAGATACGGGCTGGCCGGGCTGCTCTGTTCAGGGGTCATCGGGTGCTCATTCGCGGCGCAGCAGCGGGGCGCGCTGCTCCTCGGGGATGGGCGGCAGGGCCAGGATGTGCGCCACCGCCCTGGCCGGTTCCAGGCGAACGTAGTTGGATTGTCCCCACTGGTACTCCTCTCCGGTGATCTCGTCGCGCACCCAGAATCCGTCGTAGGGCTCCATCCCCAGGGCGCCCATGTCCAGCCAGACCGTGCCGTGCTCGACGGTGTACGGGTTGAGGTTGACCACCACCAGCACGCTGTCCCCGGTCACCGGGTCGAACTTGCTATAGGCGATCAGGGCCTCGTTGTCGATCGGGTGGAAGCGGATGGTGCGCAGTTGGCACAGTGCCGGGTGCTGCCGTCGGATCTCGTTGAGGCGGGTGAGGAAGGGTTCCAGCGAATGGGCCCGATTCAGCGCTCCGGCGAAATCACGGGGCCGCAGTTCGTACTTCTCCGAATCCAGGTACTCCTCGCTGCCCGGCCGCACCGGGGTGTGTTCGAACAGCTCGTAACCGGAGTACACACCCCACACCGAGCCCATCGTGGCGGCGAGTGCCGCCCGGATGGCGAACATGCCCGGCCCGCCGTGCTGCAGGCTCTCGTGCAGGATGTCGGGGGTGTTGACGAACAGGTTCGGCCGCGCGTAATCGGCGTGCTCGGCGATCTCCCGCCCGAACTGTTCGAGTTCCCATTTCGCCGTTCGCCAGGTGAAGTACGAGTAGGACTGGGTGAACCCGAGCTTGGCCAGCCCGTACAGCCGGGCCGGCCGGGTGAAGGCTTCGGCGAGGAACAGCACATCGGGGTCGTGGGCCTTCACCTGGGCGATCAGCCAGGCCCAGAAGTCCGGTGGTTTGGTGTGCGGGTTGTCGACCCGGAAGATGCGCACGCCGTGGGAAACCCAGTGCAACACCACCCGCAGCACCTCGGCGTACAGCCCGCTCGGGTCGTTGTCGAAGTTCAGCGGGTAGATGTCCTGGTACTTCTTCGGCGGATTCTCCGCGTAGGCGATGCTGCCGTCGGGCAGTTCGGTGAACCACTCCCGGTGTTCGCGCGCCCACGGATGGTCCGGCGCGCATTGCAGGGCCAGGTCCAGTGCCACCTCCATGCCGAGGTCGCGGGCGGCGGTGACGAAGTCGTCGAAGTCGTCGAGGGTGCCCAGATCCGGGTGGACGGCGTCGTGGCCACCCTCGGCGCTACCGATCGCCCACGGGGAGCCGACGTCACCGGGCTCGGCGGTGACACTGTTGTTGCGGCCCTTGCGGTGTTTGTGCCCGATCGGATGGATCGGCGGCAGGTACACGACGTCGAATCCCATCGCCGCGATCCGGGGCAGTGCGGCGGCGGCGGTCGCGAACGTCCCGTGCACCGGGTGGCCGGTGTCGTCGCGGCCCCCGGTGGAGCGGGGGAACATCTCGTACCAGGAGCCGCAGCGAGCCTGCGGACGATCCACCCAGACTCCGTAGGCCTGGCCGCGGGTGACCAGGTCGCGCAACGGGTAGTGCGCCAGGATGTCGGTCACGTGGTGCGACAGCGCCAGCGCCGCCTGCTCCAGCGGGTCGCCCGGCCGGCGCAGTTCGGCGGCGGCCTCCAGCAGCGGGGCGCGTTCGGCCCGCGGCACCCCGGTGGCCGCCCGCATCAGCAGGTCCGCCCCCACCAGCAGGTCGTTTCGGAGGTCCTCGGCGCCCTGGCCGGCGTCGAGCTTCGCCGTCACCGCGTGCCGCCAGGTGGTGATCGGATCGCCCCAGCCGTCGACCCGGAAGGTCCACAGGCCGACCTGGTCGGGGGTGAACTGGCCGTGGAAGACATCGGGGGTGCGTCCGGGTGTCATCGGCGACAGCTGCGGTGTGACCCGGACGGCGGCGGACGGATGTTTGCCCGGTTGGGGATAGTGCGGGCCCAGATACCGGACGACCAGGGTGGCCGCGACGGCCTCGTGGCCCTCCCGCCAGACCGTCGCACAGACCGGCACGATCTCGCCGGTGACCGCCTTGGCGGGGTGCGTCCCGCACGAGACCACCGGTGCGACGCCGTCGATTTCGATCCGACCCGGCACCTGCCAACCTCATTCCGTGTCCGCGACCTGCACCGGCTGGGGTCGCCGGCACCCTCACCGTAGTGGGTTCACCGCGGCGCGGAAGGGTGGTCGGCAGGACTGCTCCAACCTCAGTAAGGTTCGTGGGCGTGAAGGTTCTGCGCAGGTTCACCGTCCGCGTACATCTCCCGGACCGCCTCGCGGCACTGGCGGAGTTGTCGACCAATCTGCGGTGGTCGTGGGACTTCGCCACCCAGGACCTGTTCGAGACCATCGACCCGCGGCAGTGGGCGCTGCGCCAGGATCCCGTCGCGGTCCTCGGAGCGGTCACCCCCGAGCGGCTCGACGAACTGGCCGAGGACCAGGGCTTCCTGGAGCGACTCGACCTACTGGCGGCCGACCTGCGCGACTACCTCACCCGGCCGATGTGGTTTCAGGAGTTGCAGGGAACCCCGGCCGCGGATGGCGATACCGTCCTCCCGGCCGGGATCGGCTACTTCTCGATGGAGTTCGGCGTCTCCGAGGTGCTGCCGATCTACTCCGGCGGTCTCGGCATCCTGGCCGGTGACCACCTCAAGGCGGCCTCCGACCTCGGACTGCCGCTGATTGGCGTCGGACTGAACTACCGATCCGGCTACTTCCGGCAATCGCTGACCCCCGACGGCTGGCAGCACGAGAACTACCCGTCGCTGGATCCGCAGGGCCTGCCGTTGCGGCTTCTGACCGAACCCGACGGCCGCCCGGTGCTGGTGGAACTGGCCATGCCGGAGAACCGGACGCTGCGGGCCCGGGTGTGGATCGCCAAGGTCGGCCGAATCCCGCTGCTGCTGTTGGACTCCGACGTCCCGGAGAACGACCACGATCTGCGCAACGTCACCGACCGGTTGTACGGCGGGGACCAGGAACACCGCATCAAACAGGAGTTGCTCGCCGGTATCGGCGGCATCCGTGCCATCCGCGCCTTCACCGCGATCGAGGGTCATCCCGCTCCCGATGTCTTCCACATGAACGAGGGCCACGCCGGTTTTCTCGGCCTGGAGCGCATCCGGGAGCTGATGGCCGGCGGCCACTCCGGGCCGGGGCTCGACTTCGACACCGCACTGACCGTCGTGCGCTCGTCCACGGTGTTCACCACCCACACCCCCGTCGAGGCGGGTATCGACCGGTTCCCGACGGACCTGGTGCGCCGCTACTTCAGCGACGACTCCGAACGGGGCCTGCTGCCCGGCGTTCCGCTGGAACGGGTGCTGGCGTTCGGCGCCGAACACGGACACCGCCATCGGGCCGTCCACGGCGACGGTGCCGAGCCGCCCAAGTTCAACATGGCGCACATGGGTTTACGGCTCGCCCAGCGGGCCAACGGGGTCTCGGAGCTGCACGGTCGGGTGAGCCGGCACATGTTCAACGACCTGTGGCCGGGATTCGACGCACCGGAGGTGCCGATCGGCTCCATCACCAACGGCGTGCACGGCCGCACCTGGGCGGCTCGGGAGTGGCTGGAACTCGGCGAGGGCTTCGTCGGCTCGGTGGATGCGTTGCGCGAACCTTCCATGTGGGAACGGCTGCAGGAAGTCGACTCCGGCCACATCTGGTGGATCCGCTCCCAACTGCGGGCCAAGCTCGTGGCCGACGTCCGTGCCAGGCTGCGCCGGTCCTGGCTGGAGCGCGGGGCTATCGAGGCCGAGATCGGCTGGGTCGCCAACGTTTTCGATCCCGGAGTGCTGACCGTCGGTTTCGCCCGCCGGGTGCCCACCTACAAGCGGCTGACGCTGATGCTGCGCGACCCCCGGCGTCTGGAGGAGTTGCTGCTCGACGAGCAGCGGCCGGTCCAGTTGATCGTCGCCGGCAAATCGCATCCCGCCGACGATGCCGGCAAGGCGCTGATCCAGCAGATCGTCCGGTTCGCCGACCGACCCGAGGTGCGGCACCGCATCGCCTTCCTGCCGGACTACGACATGTCGATGGCCCGGCTGCTGTACTGGGGTTGCGACGTGTGGCTGAACAATCCGCTGCGACCGCTGGAGGCCTGTGGCACCTCGGGGATGAAGAGCGCGCTCAACGGTGGGCTGAACCTGTCCATCCGGGACGGCTGGTGGGACGAGTGGTACGACGGCGAGAACGGTTGGGACATCCCGACCGCCGACGGCGTGACCGACGAGAATCGTCGTGACGACCTGGAGGCGGCCGCGCTCTACGACCTGCTGACCAACACGGTGGCGCCGAGGTTCTACGACCGCGACGACAACGGGGTGCCGACACGATGGGTGGAGATGGTGCGCCACACGCTGATGTCGCTGGGTCCCAAGGTGCTGGCCTCGCGGATGGTGCACGACTACACCGAGAAGTACTACATCCCGGCGGCGTCCTCGCTGCGGCGCACCGTCGGGGAGATCGACGGTCTGCCGTACGGTCGGGCCCGCGAGCTGTCGGCGTACCGCCAGCGGGTGCGTGAGGCCTGGCCGAATGTGACCGTCGCCGAGGTCGACAGCACCGGTCTGCCCGACACTCCGCTGCTGGGCTCCGAGTTGACCCTGACCGCCACCGTCGGACTGGGCGGTTTGCGCCCCGACGAGGTCCGCGTGCAAGCCGTGCTGGGCAGGGTCAACGGCTCTGATGTCCTTACCGACCCGGCCTACTTCGACATGACCCACATCGGTCAGGGTGAGGGCGGCATGGAGATCTTCTCGGTCACGACCCCGTTGCCGGTGGCCGGTTCGCTCGGCTACACGGTTCGGGTGCTGCCGCACCACCCTCTGCTGGCGGGGGACAACGAACTGGCGCTGGTACGGCTGGCACAGGAAGACGTCTAACCCTGTGCCGGACCTCCGGTGGTGGGTGGGTGTGGTGACGTCACCGAAACGTGGCCTGTAGGTTCTCGTTCTGTGATGGTGCGCGGCCTTCCTGTGGTAGCCGCTCTGGCGTGTTCGCTGGCGGTCTTCGTCGCTGCTGCGCCGGCGGTTGCCGATCCGGACCCGGGAACGGATATCCAACCGGTCGCCGCCACCGTGCCGCCCCCGCCCGGCGAGGCCGTTCCGCCGGTCGACGACGGGAAAGTGGTGTCGAATCCGCCGGAGACCACCACCGCCCCGGACGGCTGGACGTTGCAGATCTCGGCCAAGGACGAGACCCAGCGTGCCGTCGCACCGTTGACCACCGCCATCTCCACCCGGGAGTACGCCGTCGGCGGGGTGTTCAACGGGTTGCTCGAGGGGGACGGGGGCACCCCGGAGGGTGTGTTCGAGGTGGGCTATCAGATCGGCTGCGGCATCGACATGAGCACCGCGAACGGTGTGTCGCTGACCGGCAGTGCCGGGGTGAGCCCAAATATCGGTTTCATCGGGATCGACTTTCCCAATGTGCAGGCCGACGGACTGCTGCCCGGTGTCGGCGCCAATTTCAACGGCGCCATCACCGTTGGCCTCAAACCCGGCATCATCAACGTCGTACCGGTGACCAAGAAGCAGTACAAGGGCTCGAAACCCTGGGTGTCGATCAGCAACTTCCGGGTCAAGATCGACGGCTGCGTCGGCGAATCGTTCATCCGCTCCTACGCCACGCTGACCAAGTCGAGCGACGAGGGCGAAGCGGTGCTCTCCTGGTACGGGGCCACCAAGGCGGTCTAGCGGCGGGTCTGCCGGCGCTGAGTCACCGGCCTGGAGCCGTCACCCGAAGCGGGTGAAGCAGCGTTCGGTGTCACCGAGCACGCCGACCCGGAAGGCGTCGATGCGGGAAAACCCGGCGGGCACGGATTCGCCGTTGACGTCGCTGGCCGCGAGGCCGTTGGTCAGCAGGCCCGCCACCGCCTCGTCGATATCGCCGGCTGTCAGGGCCACCGTGTTGCCGTCCGCGGTGGTGGTGGTCGTGGACAGCTTCGTGGTGGCGACCCCGGTCAGACATGCCGTCCGGAGTCCGGCTTCGGCGTTGTCGAGCACCACCCCGCCGCGTTCGTGTTGGAGTGCCAGCATGTAGCGCGACACCAGCGCCGAGTACGCGGTGTTGTCGCCCTGCAGGACCAGGCCGTCCTCCCCGTCGATCGGGTTGCCCAGCGCCTGCAGGGCGGGCAGGTCGACCGCGATGGTGTTGGTGGCCGGGCAGTACGAGGTCGGTGGCGAGGTGCGCGCATCCGGGCAGACCAGCGTCGGGTCAAAGCTCAACTGCGGTGGCTTCTTCGGGGTGAACAGGATGTTCAGGGCTTCGATGATCGCGCGGACCGAGGGTTCGGTGACCGGCAGTTCACCGCTCTGGTCGGAGGGCAGTTCGACGGGAAGGTCGCCGCGGCGTTCCCGGATCTCCTTGATCGTGATGGCTTTGCAGGCCGCGGCGCCATCGGTGAACCCGAACTGGAACGCGGAGATCCGCTCGAACGCCGAGCCGTGTTCGTCGCCGGTGTCGTAGTAGTCGTCCTGTCTCATCACCGGGTCCCGGAACGAGATCATCGCCGCCAGCAGGTTGTTGAGTCCGTCGCCGGTGCTGAGGGTGAAACGCGGCGATTTGCCCTCGGCCACCCAGCGCACGTACACCCCGGCCAGGCAGTCGGCCTGCTGCTCGGTCACCAGCGTCGGGACGCCCTTGGGATTGATGGTGGCCAGTTTCTGGATCGCATGCCCGTACTCGTGGGCGAGCACCATGGTGATGGCCATGTCCCCGTTGGCGCGGCGCAGTGCGGGCATCAGCACCGTGCGATCCCAGCCGATGGTGTTGTCCTGTTCGCAGTACCCGGCGTTGACCAGGCCCTCGGTGGTCTCGTCGCAGAAGGTGCCGTCCCAGGCGTCGGAGTCCCACGAGATCAGGTCCTTCACCGGCTCGAACTCGCCCTCGAAGGTGTCCGGATAGTCGAACTTCCAGAACTCTTCGAGATCGCTGATCGACTGCCGGGCGAGTTCGTCGATCTCGCCCCCGTCGGTGCCGGTGACCGTCCGGGACGCCGGCTTCGCATCGGGTCGCAGCCCGGTGGGCCCGTCGACCGCCTCGATCCCGCCCACCTTGAACGGATCGGAGAACACCGAGACCGGCGTGCCCGCAACCGGGGCCGCGCAACCGGCCAGCAGGGCTGCCGTGGCGAACACGGCAGCGGTGGGACGGGAGGGCCGGCGCATGGGATCAGAATAGAGTGCCGTGCACGGGTGCCGCCCTACTCGGCGGTGGGTGAGTGCAGTCGGGTGAGCGCGGCTTTGACCAGCACCGGGTCGGTCGTGGTCCAGAACGGCGGCAGCGAGGCACGGAGAAACCCGCTGTAGCGGGCGGTCGCCATCCGGGAGTCCAGAATCGCCACCACGCCCCGGTCGGCGGTGCTGCGCAGCAACCGGCCCGCGCCCTGGGCGAGCAGCAGTGCGGCGTGCGTGGCCGCCACCGCCATGAAGCCGTTGCCGCCGCGGGCGGCCACCGCGCGCTGGCGGGCGGTGAGCAAGGGGTCGTCGGGGCGGGGGAACGGTATTCGGTCGATGAGCACCAGCGAACAGGACGGCCCCGGAACGTCCACTCCCTGCCACAACGACAGCGTTCCGAACAGCGACGTGTGCGGGTCGGCCGCGAAACGCTCGACTAGTGCCGCGGTGGCGTCCTCGCCCTGGCACAGCACCGGGGTGTCCAGCCGCGACCGCATCGCCTCGGCCGCCGCCCGCGCGGCCCGGATCGAGGAGAACAGCCCCAGGGTGCGTCCACCGCACGCCGCCATCAGCCCGGCCATCTCGTCGATCTGCTCGGCGGATCCGGTGCCGTCCCGCCCGGGAGGGGGCAGGTGCGCGGCGACGTAGAGGATGCCGGCCTTGGGATAGTCGAACGGCGAGCCGACGTCGAGGCCGCGCCACGGGGTGGCCTCGGTCAGACCCCAGTCCGCCGCCATCGCCGCGAACGATCCGCCCACCGTCAGCGTCGCCGACGTCAGCACGGTGGTGGCGGTGCCGAAAAGCCGTTCCGCCAACAGGTGCGACACCGTCAGGGGTGCGACGCGCAGCACCGGCCGGATGGCGGGTGCCGACCCGCGGGCGGCCGTGCTGCGGCCCGGGGCGGCGTCCTCGTGGTCGAGCCAGACGACGTGGCTGCGCTCGGCCAGGGGCGGGCCGAACGACACCAGCATCTGGGACGCGGTGTCACCGATCTCGCTCAGCGCGGCGACCGCCTCGGCCCGGGCCGCCGCCGCGCGCGGGTCCGACGGCGCCGGGTCGATGGCCGCCCGGGCGCCGGTCGCCGCATCGCGCAGCGCGGTCAGGTAGGTCGCCAGTTCGTCATCGAGTCGGTCGATCCGGCCCGGTTCGGCGTCGTGGATCGCCGCGGAGAAGGTGGTCACCGCGGCGTCGAGGCGGTCGACGAGTTCGGGGCTGATCAGTCGGCCCACCCGGCGAACGGCCAGGCCGAGCGGACCGGGGGAGAGCTCCCCGGCGGCCACCGCGGTCACCCGGTCCACGAGTTCGTGGGCCTCGTCGATGATCAGCAGGTCGTGTTCGGGCAGCACGGAGGCCTCGGCGATCGCGTCGATGGCGAGCAGGGCGTGGTTGGTCACCACGATGTCGGCGCGGCCGGCCTCGGCGCGGGCCTTCTCCGCGAAACAGTCGGTGCCGAACGGGCAGCGGGCCATGCCCAGGCATTCCCGGGCCGAGACGCTCACCTGCGACCAGGCCCGGTCGGGCACCCCGGGGCGGAGATCGTCACGGTCGCCGGTGTCGGTGTTCGACGCCCACTCGGTCAGCCGCGCGACATCGCGGCCCAGCGCCGAGGTGGGGGTGAACAACTCCTCCTGGGAGTCGTCGGCCGCCGCGTCGGTCCCGCCGTGAACCTTGTTGAGGCACAGATAGTTTCGCCTGCCCTTGAGCAGGGCGAAGCGGGGCGCCCGCGGCAGTGCGCCGGTCAGCGCCGCAGCCAGCCGGGGCAGATCGCGATCCACCAGTTGGCGTTGCAGGGCGATGGTCGCCGTGGACACCACGACGGTGGACTCCTCGGCCAGTGCGCGTTCGACGGCGGGCACCAGGTACGCCAGCGACTTGCCGGTGCCGGTCCCCGCCTGTACGGCGAGGTGTTCGCCGGTGGCGAATGCCGCCGCCACCGCTTCGGCCATCTGCAGCTGTCCGGGACGGTGCGTGCCGCCGAGGGCTTCGACGGCCGTGGCCAGCAGTGTCGCCGTGGAGCGGGGATCGCTCACGGCGGCGGGACGTGCCGGGTCGGGATCGCCGGCTCGCCGTGCGACAGGGCCAGGCCCTCCCAGGGCAGGCTGCGCAGACCGTCGGCCAGCCGCTGCCGGGCGGCGCTCAGATCGGGGTCGGCCACCGGTTCGCCGGCGCGGATCAGCGGCACCGTCAGGGGGCGGGCCGGATCGGTGGTCGCCGGTGCGGTTCCGAACGGGTGGATGACCTCCTCGATCACTGTCCCCGACGGCCGGGCCAGCCGCACGGCCGCCTTGCGGCCGCCCTGGGACTCTTTGCCCCGGCTGCGCTTGCGCACCGCGAGCCCGTCCACCTCGACCAGCTTGTACACCATGCCGGCGGTCGGAGCCCCGGACCCGGTGACCACCGAGGTGCCCACCCCGTAGCTGTCGACCGGATCGGCCCGCAGCGCGGCGATGGCGTATTCGTCGAGGTCCCCGGACACCACGATCGCGGTGCCGGTGGCGCCGAGAGCGTCCAGTTGTGCGCGTACCTGGCGGGCCAGCACCCCCAGATCCCCGGAGTCGATGCGCACCGCGCCGAGGTGCGGGCCGGCGACCGCGATGGCGTTGTTCACACCGCGGTGCACGTCATAGGTGTCGACCAGCAATGTGGTGGACACGCCGAGGGCGGCGATCTGGGCGGTGAAGGCGGCCCGTTCCCAGGCGTCGGTGTCCGTGCCGGTCGAGGTGTGCAGCATCGTGAAGGCGTGTGCGGAGGTTCCCAGCGCGGGAATGCCGTATCGCCGGTGTGCCTCCAGGTTGGAGGTGCCGGCGAACCCGGCGATGTAGGCCGCCCGCGCGGCGGCCACCGCGGCCCGTTCGTGGGTGCGCCGGGACCCCATCTCGATCAGCGGCCTGTCGGCGGCCGCAGAGGTCATCCGAGCCGCCGCCGAGGCCACCGCAGAGTCGTGGTTGAGGATCGACAGCACCAACGTCTCCAGCAGGACGCACTCGGCGAACGTCCCGGTGACCGAGAGCACCGGTGAGCCAGGGAAGAACAACTCGCCCTCGGGGTACCCGTCGACGTCGCCGCTGAAGCGGAAGGCCGCCAGATAGTCGAGCGTCGCCGGGTCGCAGAACGATGCCACCGCGGCCAGTTCGTCCGGCCCGAACCGGAATGCGGCCAGTTCCTCGAGCACCCGGCCGGTTCCGGCCACCACGCCGTACCGGCGGCCGTCGGGAAGCCGGCGGGTGAACACCTCGAAGGTCGTGCGCCGGTCGGCCGTACCGTCGCCCAGCGCCGCCGCCAGCATGGTGAGTTCATACTTGTCGGTCAACAGCGCCGGGCAGGTCACACGGGCTACCGTAGTGCTTTGCCGGACCGGTCGCGGTATTCGCGGGATCGCTATTGTGTCCCCATGGGCGCCTCCTCCGCACCGACCCGCCCCGGCACCGCCGTCATCGAGGAGACCGACAGTGTCGAGGCGACCGACGCGCCGTGGGTGACCATCGTCTGGGACGATCCGGTCAATCTCATGACCTATGTCACCTACGTCCTGCAGAAGCTTTTCGGCTACAGCGAACCGCACGCCGCCAAGCTCATGCTCCAGGTTCACCACGAGGGCAAGGCCGTGGTCTCGGCGGGCAGTCGGGAGGCGATGGAGGTCGACGTCGCGAAACTCCACGCCGCCGGGTTGTGGGCCACCCTCCAGCAGGACCGCTGAGCACGTCGTGCGTCCATGGAAGCGGGTCGACACCCCCGCCGGTCCGCGGTTCGTCGCCGAGTTCTACGGCCACGAGGTCACGGTGCTGCGCACGATGGCCACCTCAATTCAGGAGATGCTCGACGACCGGCAGTCGGCTGCGCCCACCGACCCACTCGAACAGATCACCGGCATCCGCACCGGCAACCCCGAACCGCCCCGGGACGCGACGTTGAGCAGGCTGCTGCCGGACTTCGTCGCCGAGCAGTCCGGTCTCCCCGCCGACGCCGGCGCCGCCAGCGCGCTGCGCAGCCTGCACGAGCCGGCGATCATCGACGCGAAAGTCGCGGCGGCGCAGACTCTTCTGGACACCCTGCCGGACGGTGGCGGGAAGGTCGAGCTGACCGAGGCCGACGCCAACGCGTGGGTCGCCGCGGTCAACGATCTGCGACTGGCGCTGGGCACGATGCTCGGTATCGGCCCCGACTTCCCCGATCAGCTGCCGCCCCAGCACCCGCACGCCCGGCACCTCGACGTCTATCACTGGATGACGGTGCTGCAGGAGTACCTGGTGCTGGGACTGATGGGCAAAACCGTCCGATGACCCTCGGGTCGATCACCGATGTCCCCGGCATCCTGGTGGGTCATCACGACCGCCGCGACGACGACGCGACGGTGACCGGGCCGACGGTGCCGGGCCGCGGGTGGGCCTGCGGCACCACGGTGGTGCTGGCCCCGCCCGGCACGGTCGGTGGAGTCGATGTGCGCGGCGGCGCTCCCGGCAGTCGGGAGACCGACCTGCTCGACCCGGCCAACAGCGTGCGTCACGTGGATGCGGTGGTGCTCACCGGCGGCAGCGCGTTCGGCCTGGCCGCCGCCGACGGAGTCATGACGTGGCTGGAGGAGAATGGCCGGGGCGTGCAGATGACCGGCGGGGTGGTGCCGATCGTCCCGGCGGCGGTGATCTTCGACCTGCCGGTCGGAGCGTGGGCGAACCGGCCGACCGCGCGGTTCGGTTACGACGCCGCGTGCGCCGCCGGCACCGAGGTGCCGGTCGGCTGTGTGGGCGCCGGCACCGGGGCGCGGGCGGGTGTGCTCAAGGGCGGTGTGGGCACCGCGTCGGTGACGTTGGACTGCGGCGTCACGGTCGGTGCCCTGGTGGTGGTCAATTCGGCCGGCGCCGTCGTCGATCCCGCGACCGGTCTGCCGTGGCAGGCCGATCTGATCGCCGACTTCGGCCTGCGTACCCCGCCTGCCGGGCAGATCGCCGACTACGCCGCCCGGCATGGCGAACTGAGCCCGCTCAACACCACGATCGCGGTGATCGCCACCGACGCCGTGCTGACCAAGGCGGGTTGCCGCCGAGTCGCCGTCGCAGCCCAGGACGGTCTGGCCCGGGCGATCCGGCCCTCGCACACACCCCTGGACGGCGACACCGTTTTCGTGCTGGCGACGGGGGAGAGGTCGGTCGAACCGTCCCCGGACACCCCGGCGGCCATGCTGCCGGACACCCCGCTGGTGACCGCTGTGGGAATCGCGGCGGCGGACTGTCTGGCCCGTGCGGTGCTGGCCGGGGTGCTGGCCGCCGACTCACTCGCCGGGGTCCCGAGCTACCGCGACCTGCTGCCCGCGGTGTTCGGGTCCTGAGCGCCGTCCCTCGGTAGCCTGACCGCTATGGGCACGAAATCGCCGGAAGCACCGCCCGCCAAGTGGCCGCTGTGGAAGACCGGCGGCGCCACCATGCTGACCTTCGTCGTGCTGCTCTACCTGATCGAGATCGTCGACCAGTTGACCGGACACGCGCTGGACCGCAACGGTATCCGGCCGCTGGAGACCGACGGGCTGACCGGCATCATCTTCGCGCCCCTGCTGCACGCCGACTGGGCGCATCTGGTGGCCAACACCGTGCCGGCACTCGTCCTCGGGTTCCTGGTGACGCTGACCGGGATGGCCCGGTTCGTCTGGGCCACGGCGATCATCTGGATCGTCGGCGGCCTGGGAACCTGGCTGATCGGCGATATCGGCGGCTGCCGGCTGGAGACCAACCACATCGGCGCGTCCGGGCTGATCTTCGGATGGCTGGCATTCCTGCTGGTGTTCGGCTGGCTCACCCGGCATATCTGGTGGATCGTCACCGGTCTGGTGGTGCTGTTCGTCTACGGCGGGATCCTCTGGGGGGCGGTGCCGGTGCTGGACCGGTGTGGCGGGGTGTCCTGGCAGGGCCACCTGTGCGGTGCTGCCGCGGGGCTGCTCGCCGCCTACTGGCTGTCCCGCCCGGAGCGGGAGAACCGGCGCCGCAGGAAGGCCGGCGAACTGCCCGGGACGCCTCGGTGAGTAGCCCCGACACCTCGATCCTCAGCGCCCCGATCGGCATCTTCGATTCGGGAGTCGGCGGTCTGACGGTGGCCCGCTCGATCATCGACCAACTGCCCGACGAGAACCTGATCTACGTCGGGGACACCGCGCACGGCCCCTACGGCCCGCTCAGCATCCCCGAGGTGCGGTCCCACGCCCTGGCCATCGGCGACGACCTGGTCGGGCGCGGCGTCAAGGCACTGGTGATCGCCTGCAACACCGCGTCGTCGGCATGTCTGCGGGACGCGCGGGAACGCTACGACGTGCCCGTCGTGGAAGTCATCCTGC
>JAKOYE010000082.1 GCA_029780675.1 Actinomycetes bacterium | reverse complement strand
AGTTCGTCGTCGATGATCCCGGCGGCGTCGAGTTCGGTGCCGATCATGCCCGTACCTGCTTTGCGGCGGCGGCGATGACCGTCGGGTCGGCTTTGCCGGGGCCGGTGACGCGTTCGGCGGCCAACCGGCCGGAGATCAGCGTGGTGGGGACTCCCACCCCCGGTACCGTCGAGCCACCGGCCAGGACCACGTTGTCGATACCCCGCACCAGATTCGCCGGGCGGAACGGCCCGGTCTGGGCGAAGTTGTGGGCGAGGGCGAACGGGGTACCCGCCGCCATGCCCTGCCGGGCCCAGTCCGCCGGGGTGACGACGTCCAGCACGTCGGCGTCGTCCAGCAGTGTCGACTCCCGCCCGGGCATCAGCCTCTCGGCGGCCGTCTTCAGGATCCGGTGCGCGTAGCCGTCCCCTTCGGCGGCCCAATTGATCGTGCCCACTTCGAGATTGGGGCAGGGCGCCAGGACGTAGAGTAGGTCGCGGCCGGGCGGGGCCAGGCTGCGGTCACCGGCGGTGGGCATGGTGACGAGGATGGACGGATCGCTCATCAGAACGCCCTCGCGGATGATCTCGTCGAAGGTGCGCGACCAGGCCGCGCCGAAGCTGATGTTGTGGTGCTGCAGCGCATCTCCGACCGCCGGCACCCCGACGTGCATGACGACGGCCGACGGGGCCGGCTTCAACGCCACCGGCCGCCGGGGCGACCGGCCGAGAAGCTGATAGGTCAGTGGCAGGTCGGTGGTGAGAACCACGGCGTCGCAGGCGATCCGGTCGCCGGACTCGGTGCGCACCGCGGTCACCCGGGAGCCGTTGCGCTCCAGGCCGGACACCGTGGTGCGGTAGCGGAACTGCACTCCGGCGTCGGAGGCCGCCGCCGCCAGTGCCTCCGGGACCGCCCGCATGCCGCCGCGTGGGAAGTACACACCCTCCACGGTGTCCATGTAGGCGATGACGGCGTAGGCGGCGAGGGCCTGCTGCGGCGGCACGCCGGCGTAGAGCGCCTGGAAGGTGAAGATCCGCTGCAACCGCTCGTCGGTGATGTACTTGCGGACCATACGTTCCCAGCCGCGGAACCCGCCGATCGCCGCCAGCTTGGCTAGCTTCGGGGTGACCAGCGACAGCGGGGAGGAGAAGTTCGATCCGATGAAGCCGTCGATCTCCAGGCGGTACAGCTCGCCGAGCCACTCCCGCATCCGCAGGTATCCGGCGGCGTCGGCCGGCCCGGCGAACTTCTCGATGGCCGCCGTCATCGCTGCGGCGTCGGTGTGCACATCCAGTGCGCTGCCGTCGGCGAAGGAGGCGCGGTAGGCAGGGTCGACCGGCATGAGATCGAGGTGGTCGCGCATCGAGGCGCCGACGGCGTCGAAGGCCTCCTCGATCAGGTTCGGCATGGTCAGGACCGTCGGGCCGGTGTCGATCCGGTATCCGCGGATATCGGACTGACCCATCCGGCCGCCGGGGAATCCGTAGCGTTCGACGACGGTCACCTGGCGGCCGCGGCCGGCCAGGTGCATTGCTGCGGAGAGGCCGGACAGACCGGCTCCCACCACGACGACGTGATCGGTGAATCCAGGTACGGTGCGCATCATCGGCTCCTCGGTTTCTTTCGGTCGTTCACGTTGTGCGGCGGGTGCACAGGTCAGCCATCCGGGCCAGCCGGGTCCGCACCCGGTCGTCGATCCGGATATCGGCGATGAGGTCGAGGGCGTCGGTCACCCGTTCGGCGATCATCTCCTCGATCCACGCGGGCGCCCCGGTGGCCACGATGAGAGTGCGCCAGTGCGCGATGTCGGCGGGGCTCAGCGCCTCGGCGTTCATCAGTTCGGTGAACTGCCGCCGGACGACCGGGTCGGCCATCCGCTGGGCCGCCACCACCACACTGGTGGCCTTACGCTCGGCGAGGTCGCCACCCGCCGGCTTGCCGGTGACCTCCGGTGCGCCGAACACGCCGATCAGGTCGTCGCGAAGCTGGAACGCCTCGCCGATCAGTCCGCCGTAGCCGCCGAGGGCCTCGAGCAGGTCCTCCCGGCCGGCCATCGCCGCGCCGATCTCCAACGGACGGCGCACGGTGTAATTGCCGGACTTGCGACGGGCGACGTCGAGCACCGCGTCCAGGGTGGGCGCCGCCCCGGCGTCGTTGGCCACGTCCGCGACCTGGCCGACGGCCAGTTCGATCCGCATCGCGTCGTAGTGCGGCCAGGCCCGGTGCAGGGCCTCGGCCGGCACTCCGCTCTCCCGCATCATCTGTTCGGCCCACACCAGGCACAGATCGGAGAGCAGGATCGCCAGCGCGGCGCCGAACCGGTCGGCCGAACCGGCGAAGCCGCGCTCGCGGTGCCAGCCGGCGAAGCTGATGTGGGCGGCCGGACGGCCCCGGCGCAACGGCGAATCGTCCATGACATCGTCCTGCAGCAGCGCGAAGGCGTGCAGCATCTCCAACCCGGCCGCAGCCCGCAAGGCGGCCGCCTCGGCATCCGGGCCGGCGTCCGGTCCGCACTGCCAGCCCAGGTACATGAACGTCGAGCGCACGCACTTGCCGCCGTCGACGAACCGGGTCAGCACATCGGGCACGATGTCGACGCCGGTCCGCTGCAACTGTGGCACCGCCCGGGTGCCGACGAAGTGCGCCAGGTGCGCCAGCGCGGCCTGCCGGGTGCCGTTACGCCAGAACTCGAACTCCGCGCACGGCTCGCTCAACCAGGCCAGGGCCGCTTCCACATCCGCGTCAACGCGGGTCGCGGTGTCGGAGACACGCACGGGCCGCTCCTTCCGTCGGGCACGGTGGTCGCCGTCCGGCGCCCCCGCTGTGTCTCCCATTCATAGACGACGACGGAGGCCCGCGCCCGCCCAGAACGCCCCGCAGCGCTCATGGTCACTCACGCGTAAGGATTGGTCGACCCGCTATTGCGCGGCGGCCTGCAGGACGCCGAACTGCCCTGGGCAGTAGATGTTGATGGCCGCACCGAGGAACTGGAACGCCTGCGCCGATGTGGTGTCCCGTGGCAGGTTGCGCTGGATGAAGTGGGCCGATGCGAAGGCGTCGGCGTCGACCCCGCGGTCCAATCGCTTGCAGGCGATCTTGCCCAGCCAGGCGTTGTAGTCGCGCTGACCGTAGATGCCGAAACCGTGCAACTGGTTGGCGAAGTCGATGTCGGGATCAGCCTGCGCCGGCGCCGCCAGCGCCAACGGAAGCACCATCACAACACCCGCCACAGCCGCACGCCATCCGCCCATACCCGCAGTTTAGGGCAGATGATCGGAGACTGTTAAGTGGGCTAACATCTTGCCGGTGAGGCGCGAGGCGGACGAGATGCCGGGGGCGAGGTGACGAACCGGCACGTGGGCGCCCACCCTGCGATTCCGCGGTTCGTCCGGCTGTTCTCGGTCCCGATCCTGCTGGGCTGGCTGGCCCTCGTGGTGGTCCTCAACGTGGCGATACCCCAGTTGGAGATCGTCGGCCAGCAGCACTCGGTCTCGCTGGCACCCGACGACGCGCCCTCGCTGCAGGCGATGAAGCAGGTCGGCAAGACCTTCGAGGAGTTCGACTCGAACTCCTCGGCCATGATCGTCCTGGAGGGCGACGCCCCGCTGGGCGAGGAGGCGCACGACTACTACGACGGCCTGGTCGCCACACTGCGGGCCGACACCCGCCATGTCCAGAACGTCCAGGATTTCTGGGGTGACCCGCTCACCGCGAGCGGGGCGCAGAGCGCCGACGGCAAGGCCGCCTACGTCCAGCTGTACCTGGCGGGCAACCAGGGCGAAAGCATGGCGAACGAGTCGGTGCAGGCGGTACGCGACATCGTCGCCAACTCGCCGCCGCCACCGGGGCTGAAGGTGTACGTCACCGGCCCCGCCGCGATGACCTTCGACCAGCAGCACGCCGGCGACAAGGGTGTGCACAAGATCACCGCGGTGACGCTCGTGGTGATCGTGGTGATGCTGCTGTTCGTCTACCGCTCGATCGTCACCGTCGCGCTGGTCCTGCTGATCGTCGGTGTGCAGGTCGCCGCCGGCCGGGGCGTCGTCGCGCTGCTCGGCTACTCCGGCCTGATCGGCCTGTCGACGTTCGCGGTGAACCTGCTCACCACGATGGCGATCGCGGCGGCCACCGACTACGCGATCTTCATCCTGGGCCGCTACCACGAGGCGCGGTTGGCCGGCGAGGACCCCGAGACCGCCTTCTACACCATGTATCACGGCACCGGCCACGTGATCCTGGGATCCGGGCTGACCATCGCCGGCGCCACGTTCTGCCTGCATTTCACCCGGCTGCCCTACTTCCAGAGCCTCGGCATCCCGCTGGCGATCGGCATGGTGGTGGCGACTTTCGCGGCCCTGACCATGGCTCCGGCGCTGCTGACCGTCGGCAGCCATTTCGGGCTGTTCGAACCCAAGCGGGCGATGAAGACCCGCGGCTGGCGCAAGGTGGGCACCGCCGTCGTGCGGTGGCCCGGGCCGATCCTGGTCGCGTCGCTGGGGCTGGCGCTGATTGGGCTGCTGACGCTGCCCTCGTACTACAACAACTACAACGACCGCGACTACCTGCCCGCCGATCTGCCCGCCAATCAGGGCTACCAGGCGGCCGACCGGCACTTCCCGCAGTCCCGGTTGAACCCCGAACTGCTGATGATCGAGACCGACCACGATCTGCGGAATTCCGCCGACATGCTGGTCATCGACAAGGTGGCCAAGAACATCTTCCGGGTTCCCGGCGTCGGCCGGGTGCAGGCGATCACCCGGCCGCAGGGTACGCCGATCGAGCACACCTCGATCCCGTTCATCATCAGCATGTCCGGCGCCACCCAGCAGCTGAACATGTCCTATCTGCAGGACCGGATGAAGGACATGCTCAGGATGGGCGACGAGATGCAGGTCAACATCGACAACCTGGAGCGGCAGTACGCGGTGATGCAGGAGCTGACCGGCGTCACCCACAGCATGGTCGGCAAGACCCAGCAGATGGTGGCCGACACCCTGGAACTACGTGACCACATCGCCGACTTCGACGACTTCTTCCGCCCGATGCGCAACTATTTCTATTGGGAGCCGCACTGTTTCGACATCCCGGTGTGCCACGCGATGCGCTCGATCTTCGACAGCATCGACGGCATCGACAAGCTCAGCGACGACCTGATGTCGGTGGCCGTGGACATGGATCAGCTCGACATCCTGATGCCCAGGATGCTCACGATCATGCCGCCGATGATCGAGAACATGAAGTCGATGAAGACGATGATGCTGACGATGCAGTCGACGATGGGCGGCATGCAGGATCAGATGCAGGAGATGCAGGAGAACGCGACGGCGATGGGCAAGGCCTTCGACGCCGCCAAGAACGACGACTCGTTCTACCTGCCCCCGGAGGTTTTCGAGAACGAGGAGTTCAAGCGCGGGCTGACGATGTTCGTCTCGCCCGACGGTAAATCGGTGCGGTTCATCATCGCCCACGAGGGCGACCCAGCCTCGCCGAAGGGCATCGCGCTGATCGACAAGATCAGGGACGCCGCCTTCGAGTCGATCAAGGGCACCCCACTGGAGGGCTCCAAGGTGTATCTGGGCGGCACCGCGTCGGCCTACAAGGACATGCAGCACGGTGCCAACTACGACCTGCTGATCGCCGGCCTCGCCTCACTGTGCCTGATCTTCATCATCATGCTGATCCTGACCGGCAGCGTGGTGGCGGCGGCGGTGATCGTCGGCACGGTCGCGCTGTCGCTGGGTACCTCGTTCGGACTGTCGGTGCTCATCTGGCAGCACATTCTGGGACAGCCCCTGCACTGGATGGTGCTGGCGATGTCGGTGATCATCCTGCTGGCGGTCGGGTCGGACTACAACCTGCTGCTGGTGTCCCGCTTCAAGGAGGAGATCCACGCCGGGATCAACACCGGCATCATCCGGTCGATGGCCGGGACGGGGTCGGTGGTGACCTCGGCCGGACTGGTGTTCGCCTTCACCATGGCGTCGATGATCGTCAGCGACCTGCGGGTCGCCGGACAGGTGGGCAGCACCATCGCCCTGGGTCTGCTGTTCGACACCCTGGTGGTGCGCTCGTTCATGATGCCCTCGATCGCCGCCCTGCTGGGCAGGTGGTTCTGGTGGCCCCAGCAGATCCGCCAGCGGCCGGCCCCCCGGTCCTGGCCCGCACCCCCCACACCACCGACCCATCCCGATGAACTGGCCTCGGCGTCCGCGCCGGCACCCTGAGGAGGACACATGAGAAATCGACGAGTCCGGGCGGCGGGTTTCGCCGCACTGGCGGTGGCGGCCTCCGCGCTGGTGCCACCGGCGATCGCGAACGCCGACGCCACCGACGATTACCCGATCCCGCGCCGGATGATCAACACCACCTGCACCGCCGAGCAGATCATGGCGGCCGCCCGTGACGTCGAACCGGTCTACTACGAGCGGTACATGATCGACTACAACAACAAGTCCCCGGAGGTCCAGCAGGCGGCACGGGATTACATCCACGGCTTCTACGCCAAGACCCCGGCCGAACGGCGGGCCTGGTCGGAGGAACTCGCGACCAACATTTACGCCGATCAGCTGGCCTTCCAGTGGCCCAACCACGCCAAACTGTTCTTCAACAACAAGGGTGTCGCAGCCAATACCACCGATATCTGCCTGCAGTACCCTGCCGACGACATGTCTCTGTGGGAGTGGTGATGACGATGAGTTCGCAGAATGCGGTGCCACCGGTGATCGAACGCTGGCTGCAGATCATCGAATCCGGTCTGAACGGTGAACGCGACGACTCGTTGGTCGATCTGCTCGCCGAGGATGCGGTGTTCCGCTCCCCGGCGGTATTCACCCCGCAACGGGGGCGCGACCTGACGGCGGCCTATCTGCGGGCCGCCGAGCATATGTTCGCCGGCACCGATTTCCATTACGTCGAGAAGTGGTTCGGCGAGAACTCTGCGGTGCTGCACTTCGCCGCGATGGTCAAGGACCCATCGGGTAAGGACCTGTCGGTGGAGGGGATCGACATGATCCACTGGAACGACGACGGGAAGATCACCGAGTTCACCGTGATGATCCGGCCGTTCAAGGCACTCCAGGGCGTCATGGGCGCGATGGCGGCACTGCTCGCACCACCGTCATGATGGTTGCCGTTGCACGTTTGTGACCGGTTCGTTGTTTTGCTGGCGCTCACAATGACCCGCGTGGCCCTGGATAAAGGCTCGCGGCAGTGGGTACAGTGCCGATGAGTCCGTCGCCACTCGTCGTTCCTGCGGTGTTTGCCGACGCCGGAAGACGGCGTTAGCCGTAGCAGGAGCCGGGCCACGGTGAAGAGTGCTGCACGAGAACAAATGGGAGTGTTGTCGATGAATTCTCCGATTCCGTCGAAGCGGGCCGCATCCTGCGTGGGCCGGGTCGGAGCACTCGCCGCCGCCCTCGGGGTGAGCGCCGCGTTCCTGACCGGGACCGGGGTGGCGTGGGCCGACTCCAACCCGGCCGCACCGGACCGCGACACCGCCGCGGCGGCCACCTCACGAACCGCGACCGAGGCGGCGGGCACCACGAACTCAGCCGACTCGGCGCTGTCCGGGGCATCCGCGGCACCCCGGCGCACCACTCGCGGCGCGGATCGCACTCCCCCCGCCGGGGCCACCGAACAGCGCAACGACACCCCACCGGCCCCGCGCCGGGCGTCGGCATCGGTATCGGCATCGGTTCCCGCACCGTCGGTGGACGCCGACAAGAACGACAGTCCGTCGGACGTGGTCCGGAGCGGAACCTCGACAACCGTGACCACCTCGAATTTGGACATGAATCCCGTTGACCCACAACGCCTTCCGTCGCAATCAGCGGCCACCACGGTGACCGTTGCGCCTGCCCAGTCCGCCGCGGCGCAGACGGCGGACACCGCGCCCCGAGTCACCAGCCTGACCTCCGTGCCGGTGGCCGCCGCGGCCCCGGCCGCCGTGGACGTCACCGACGCGACGGACCTGTCCCCCGCTCCGACCACCCAGGCCGTCGCGCCCGCCGGTCTGGTGTCGCGGCTGCTCTCGGCGATCGGCTTGAACGGACTGGGCGCCGGCGGGTCGCCGGAGGTCCCGGCGGAAACCCCGGCACTGTGGGCGCTGCTCGCCATGGCCCGGCGGGAGTCGGGGCGGACCCTGCGGTCGGGTGCCGCCCAGACCCTGGAACCGGTTCCGGCGGCAACCGTCACCGCAGCCGCAGTGACGGCACCGAAGAGCCTGGCGTCGCCGTATGTCGGATGGGTGACCGGGCAGCGCAACAACGGCATCCCCGGGCTGGGCTGGCCGCAGACGAACAACACCAGCTGGGCCGGCGTGTACGGCACCGACCTGGGCATCATGTGGTTCAACGGTGAGAACGGTCTGACCCAGCTGGCGTTCGGGGACACCTTCAGCGGCCCGAACATGACCGGCGACTGGCGCTCGAACGTGCTGCTGCTCAGCGACGACACCCAGCTCTACAACGGCCTGAGCCTGATCAACACCGGGTACGCGTATCAGTTCATCCCCGCCGCCCGCGATGCCGTGTTCTTCATCGGCTCCGAGGTCACCAACATCCCGTCGTCGGCCGTGTACGCCAACGGCGAGAACTACGTCAACTACTTCTCGGTGAAGTCGTGGGACACCCCCGGCCGCTGGACCACCAACTACTCGGCGATCTCGATGTACAACCCGGCCACCGACAAGTGGGTACTGCAACGCTCCACCATCCGCTCGGCGGGCTGGTTCCGGTCGTCGACCCCCTATGTGGCGGGCAGCCAGAACTTCCAGCAGATGGCCTACGTCCTGCAGCCCGAGGACAAGGTCGCGCCGGGCGAGACGCGCTATCTCTACGCATTCGGCACCCCGGCCGGCCGGGCCGGTTCGGCCTACCTGTCGCGGGTCCCGGAGACGGCGATCACCGACCTGTCGCAGTACGAGTATTGGGACGGCAGCAGCTGGGTGCGCAACAAGCCGGCCGTGGCAGCCCCGGTGATCGGCGACTCGCCCAACTCCACCGGACTGTTCGGCTGCATCATCGACCTGGCCAACAACCCGAACTTCTTCGGCGGCTGGTTCGCCGGTCTGACCGGCGCCAAGACCGGCGGCAACGTCAGCGAGATGTCCATCCAGTACAACGAGTACCTGGACAAGTACGTCGTGATGTACGGCGACGGCCTCAACAACATCCAACTGCGCACCGCCGACACCCCGGAGGGTCCGTGGTCGGATCCGGTCATGGTGGCCAGTTCGATTCAGTACCCCGGCCTGTACGCGCCGATGATCCACCCGCTGTCGGGCACCGGTCGGCTGACCGACGCCGGTGGTGACCCGGACGTGAGCACGCTGTACTGGAACATGTCGCTGTGGGGCAATTACAACGTCGTGCTGATGAAGACCGACCTCACCCCGCTCGCCCCGGTCACGACGGTGGTCTGACGCCCGCGCCGATAGCGGCCGTTCGCTGCCACCGGCCGGCCCGGATTCGGCATCATTGACGCTGGAGTCAACTCCGTGAGGGGGTGCCGGGATGCGCGCGTCGTCCTGTGTCGGCCGGGTGGGCGGACTTGCTCTCGCCCTCGGTGTGGGAACACTGGTGCTCATCGGTGGCGCTGACACCGCTTCGGCCGAGCCCTCGGATTCCTCCGGCTCGCGGGGAACCGCCTCCGTCGCCGGCTCCCCCTCCGCTGCCGACAAGCCCACCACCCGGAGCGCCGGTCGCGGGGCTGGGCGGGCCGAACGCGAATCACAGACCGGACCTGTACGCCGCCTACCGGCATCACTCGCCGGCACGTCAGGCATGGAACCGGAGCGGACGGTGCCGACGACCGCCGCCAAGACCCGACCGGCCGCCCGGGCGGCCGCACCGTCGTTCGGCGAAGTGGTGCAGTACACGCTGTTCCACCGGTCCGCGACGGCGAATCCCACCCAGGCTCCCGGCCAGTCGACCGCGGGCGTGGTGACGGGCAACCTCAACGCCGGCACCGAAAACGGCGCGGCGATGATCGTCACCCTGACCCAGTCACCTGCCCGTGGCAGCGTGACCCTCGGCGACGGGGGCTCCTACACCTACATCCCCGATTCAAGCCTGGCTGCGGTGGGCGGCGAGGACATCTTCGGCGTCACCATCGACAACGGCGCACCGTACCGCCTGTCCGGACTCGGCGGCGCCATCCAGGGCATCATCGCGGCCATCGCGCAGATGATCGGGTTGCGTCAACCCGACACCGTCACCGCCATGGTGACGGTCCGCATCGTCGGCACCCAGACACCGGTCGACCCGGTCGACCCCGGCCCGGCCAACCCCGGCCCGACCGACCCCGGCCCGACCGACCCGGTCAACACCGCCCCGGTCGCGGCTGCGCCGACCGTGGGAGCCCCGGACCCGGCGACCGGGGTGGTGACCGGGCGGATCAACGCCACCGACCCCGACGGCGACGCCCTCACCTTCACGCCGGCCCAGCCCGTCACCCCCAAGGGTGCGGTGTCGGTGACGAACAGCGGTACGTTCACCTACCTCCCCAGCGACACGGCCCGGCAGCAGGCCGCCAGTGCGACCGCGACGGACACCGACCGCACCGATACCTTCGTCGTTTCGGTGGCGGACGGCCGCGGCGGCGTTATCGCGGTCTCGGTGGATGTTGCGGTACTCCCCGCCGCCACGCCTCCCCCGGCACCCCCGACACCGCCGGTTCCCCCTGCTCCACCGACACCCCCTACTCCCCCCACGGGGCGCATGGCCATCGGGATGAACCTCGAGAACGTCGTCGACTGGTCACCGGCATGGACCTTCACCGACGCGTTCAAGGCATCCCGGCCGTGGATTTCGCACAGCTTCAACCCGCAGACCTGGCAGACCACCTGGGACCCTGCCGCCGCACCCGTTCTCGACCTCGACGAGGACGGCAACGTCCGCTCCCTCGCGACGTGGACACAGAACGGGGTGCAGATGCGACAGTACGCCGGAACCCTGATGTTCAACGGTCTCGACGGCGCCTACGCCGCCGGCACCTACCACGCGCAGTGGGACGGAACCGGGGTGGTGACCTTCGGTATGGACGCGGTCGTCACCTCCACCGGCGTCACCACCGAGGGACGTCACTACGCCGAATTGGCCGTCACACCGACCGACAGCGGAATCTATCTGCGGATCGAACAGACCGATCCGGCCGACCCGGTGTGCGATATCAACGTGTGGATGCCCGATTACGCCGGACAGAGTTTCGTCGGCCAGCGGTGGCAGCCCGGCGCGGACTTCTCACCGTTCCACCCACTGTTCCTGTCCCGGCTGTCCCCGTTCGGAACCCTGCGGTTCATGGGAATGCAGGAGACGAACACCACCGACATCGTGACGTGGGCGCACCGGCGCGACGCCGACGACATCCGGCAGGGCTCCGGCCCCGAGGGCACCCCCAGCGAACCGGTGGTCAACGGCATCTCCCTCGAGTACATGGTGGAACTCGCCAACGAACTCGACGCAGACCCGTGGTTCAACATGCCGTACGCGGCGGACGACACCTTCGTGCGCAACTTCGCCACCTACGTCCGCGACCACCTCGAACCCGGGCGGACGGTGTACGTCGAGTGGGCCAACGAGGTGTGGAACTTCGGCTGGGGATTCGAGGCATCGCAGTGGGTCGCCGATCAGGCGCGCACCGCCGGGCTCGACCCCGACTACGGGCAGTGGATCGTCGCCGGGCGGGAAGCCAAGCGGGACATGGTCATCTGGTCGGATGTGTTCGCCGGCCAGTCCGAGCTGGAACTGGTTCGGGTGGCAGCCGGCTGGGCCGCGGTGAACTGGGTGACCAACCAGATCGCCGAGAACATGGACGGCGCCTTCGACGCGATCGCCATCGCCCCGTACATCACCCCGACCGACGAACAGCGGGCGGCCTACACGGCGGGCACCGGCGTCGACCGCGTCCTTGCCGACACC
>JAKOYE010000080.1 GCA_029780675.1 Actinomycetes bacterium | reverse complement strand
TACAGCACCCGGGCACGTCCCTCCAGGCCGCCACCGGACTCGCGGGCGTCCCTACCGATGCGGGTCTCGGGGACCACGATCGTCACGAACGCTTCGCAGCGCACGCTGGCCTGAGTCAGGCGTGCCTGGAGCTCGTCGTTGATCCGCCGTGCCGCCTGCGGGGCGGCGTCGCGGCGGTGACGGGCCAGCCACTGGTCGCGTTCGGCGCCGTCCTCGGGCACGGTGCGCACAACGAACAAGATCTCGTCGATCAGCTCGGTCCGGGATGCCAGATCCAACAGCTCGGACAGGCCCTTGCCCAAGCGAGCCCGCTCGTCGGCCTCTTTCATCCCGATCCCCGGGTGGACGACGGCGGCCGTCACCGCCCAGGTCCGGGCGCGGTGGTCGGCGATGATCGCCACCCGCTCCTGGTGGGGTCCCTGTGGTGGTCCGTCGTGGATGGTGACCCCGGCCAGGATCCCGGGAAGATCGACTTCATCCAGGGCGGCGGCTTGACCCTTGCCGGCTTGGGCGCGGAACCGGGTCCACCCGGCCAGGCCTCCGACGGCGTACACCAGCCACGCCCAGAACCACCCCGTGGCTGAGCGTCCGCGGACCGGGACGACGGCCACTGCGGACACCAGCGCCCACAGGAGCAGGAACAAGCCGGCGCTGGCCCACGCGCCGGATTGGATCGCCCAGAACATCGGCAGGCTGGACAGCCCGACGGTGGCCAGTTGGGGGCCGGACAGTCCGAAGAACCAGCCGATTCTTGCGCGGGTGTAGTCGCTGTAAATGGCGGTCATATCGTTACCTCTTTCCTGGTCACAGCACGAGCGCGGCGGCCTCGGCCCCGCTGGCCCCACCGGCCGCGGCGCCAGCACCTGCGGGCGCGGGTGAGCCGCCGCCGGCCGGGGCTCCCTGACCTCCTCCGACGTTGGGTGCGCCTGCCGGTGGCGGCGGTGAGGGTGGGGACGGTGGCGTCGCCGGGGTCCCCGATCCGTTGGTGTCGGGGTTGTCGTTGTCGCTGGGGCCGCTGCTGGACCCGCGGGAACCTCCGCGGCGGGTAGTGGTGAAGTCGGGGATGTAGGACGGCGATCCGACCCCCATCTGATTGGTCAGATCCGCACCTATGGCAGCAGCGCGCGTGGCGGTGTTACCGGCCATCTGCATACCGGCAGCCACCCCCGCCCCGATCGGGCCCAGGGCCGACAGCGCGGACCCCATCCCGGAGCGGAACCGGGATCCGGTGGCGTCCTCACCGGCGCTCTCGGCTTGAGAGCGGCCGCTGGCGTCACTGGTGGACGCCGCATCCGAGGTGTCGGAGGCGCCACCGTCGCCGCGCAGTAGCCCGGACAGGCCACCCTGGGCGTCCAGGCCGCGGCGCATCGCCGCTCCCGAGCTGGTGCCCGGGTCCACGAACGCCAGCAACTTGAACAGGGCAAGGGGTGTGAAGCAGCCGATGAGGATGAGTAGGACGCCGGGCACGGCGGTGCCGACGGCTTTGGCCAGGTCCTCGGTCATCCCGGTGACCACCCCTGAGGTCATCTGCACCCCCACCCCCAGGACCATCGCCATCAACACCGGAGTGAACGCGGCGGCGATGAACCAGCGCAGGGACTTCCAGAACCAAGACCGGCCGACCTCGGAGACCAGTCCGGCGGCGCTGACCGGGGCGGTCGCGGCCAGGATCATCAGAGCGCCGGCGCGGGTGAGCATGACCAGGGCGTGCCCGATCGCGGCGAACACCAGGAAGATGCCCATTACCCCCAGCACGGTGGCGATGGTGCCGTCGGTGATGTCCTTGGTGGAGAACCCGGCGAAGGGTTGCCACGCAGACATCGCGTCGACGTGCAGTAGCCCTTGCAGTAGTGCGCGCGTTAGTCCGCCGCAGGCGGCAAGGATGGCCACGGCCATTCCGATCCAGGCGGCCCAGACCATCACGAACTGGGCTGAACCGATCACGGCTCGGGCCAGTGATGCGCCGTCGCGCCGGAACGCCGCGATCCCGAGTTGGATCATCAGCATCATCAGCAGCAGAGCGCCGGCGATCCAGAATGTGGCCTGGTACACCGCGCGACCGGGGCCGCCTTCGGCCAGGTCGGGGGTCAAGAACGCGTCTTCGATGTTCAGGACCAGTTTCAGCAGCCACAGCCCGGCGTTCCACAGCCCGAGCATCGCGGCAGTCCA
>JAKOYE010000077.1 GCA_029780675.1 Actinomycetes bacterium | reverse complement strand
ATTGCCACAGTTCGAGCCGTAGATCGGGGTTTGTGCAGGTGCCCGGCTCCCACGGCCTGGGTAGGGCATTGATGTCGCCGAGAGCTTTGAGCTGCTCTTTGGTTCCGGTCGCTGCGATCTGTAGCTCGCGGTAGGCATGGGTGACGAGCCGTCCTGGGCCTGGGAAGGCTGCGGTCATGGCGGGCCGCGCCGTTGAGGGCGCGTGGCTGGTCACCGTGTCTCCTCCTCCGTGGCGAGTCCGCGGCGGCGGGCCTCTACCAGCGCTGCGGTGCTACGGGCTTCGGGGGTGATGACCATGACGCGATCGTTGTCGAGTTGGGTGCGCAGCTCGCGTTGTTCGGCCAGCAACTGTTTGCCGGTCTTGCCATCGATGCACCGGTGGAGTTTGGCGATCATGGGTCTCCCGTTCTCGCAGACGACGAGGGCGTGGCGTTCCTTGAGTTGCCGGACCTCGGCGCCGGTCATGATGGGGATGTCTTCGGCCGTGGTGGTGCGTCCCCCCATCTGCCCGGTCTGCCAGCTGGTGCGGGTGACACGCACCGGGCCCAGCAGGTCGGAGATCTCCTGGTTGAACGCCACATCCTTGGAGCCGCCGAACAGGATCAGGTTGTTCGTGAGCCCTAGCAGGGTGCGGGCCTCGTGTTCACCGAAGATCGAGGTGAGCTGGGGCCTGGTTTGGGCAGCCCACATGAACGACAGCCCCAGGGCGCGTTCGTTGGCCATGCGGGTTCGCAGCGTGGGCAGCGGCGCAGTGGACGGCAACTCATCTAGGAAGGCGTGAAAGGGCGGACACAACCGGCCGTGCGGGGACGCGTTCGCGGCCGCCAAGGCGGTGTCCAGGACGTCTTCGGCGACCGCGGTCATCAGAGGCGAGGCGCTGGCGTACGGATCTTCGCGCCCCAGCAGATAGATCGTTCCGCCGCGCCGGATGACGTCGCGCAGGTCGGTGGCCGGCCGCCCAGGCCCGGGCACACAACGGCGTCGGATCGGTTCCTGGAAGAACAGGCTCATCGCCTGTTGCACGGTCGTCACCGTGTTCCCGGCTGTGCGGTCATCACCGTGGAGGGCGCCGTGGAGCAGCCCGTGCCAGAACGGCGCGGCATGTGGGTGTTCGCGCAGGATCTCGGTGGGTTCGCTGGCCGACAGCGGGTTGGCAACCCAGCGCAGCACATCCTCTAGGCTGCGCCCGGTCAGTGCGGCGGCGTGGAAGTACGCCTGGAGCACCTTGGCGGCCTCGGCGGCGTAGAAGCGTGCCGCGTCGTCCCCATGGCCGCCGGCGACTGCGCCCTTCACGGTGCCGGCGCAGAACGCTTTCGCGCGTCGCTCAGCGGTCATCGGGTCCACGCAGCCGGCGATCGGGTCCCACACCAGCTCGGGCAGACCTGCAGCGATCCCGAACGGGTCCAAGACGACGCACGGCCGGGGACCACTGGATCGAGAAGTGAAGGACAGCAGAAGATCGTCCCGTTTGGTCAACGTCACCAGCGCCGCACCTGGAGCGTCCAGCAGGGCGGGTATGAGCAGGTCCAGGGTCTTGCCACTGCCCTGGGGACCGATCACGCCGGCGGTGCGATCCCAGGGCACCCACAGGTGCCCACCACGTGGTTCGTGTGCCCGTCCTAGGTACCACCCGATCTCCGTGGGGGTGATTCTTCCGATCATCGCCGTCCTCCACGACCCATGCCGCCGTACAGGTCCGGTCGGACGACGGGCGCCACCTTGCGCAGCCGTGCGACACCGAGCAGCTGCTCGGCCTCTCCCCTGGAAGCCATTCCCTGGATGCGCCCCGGACCCCACCGGTCCAGCCCATATTTCACGGCGACCCCCATCACAATCACAGCGAGGAGTTCCACGACCGTCATCCACACGTGCAGGGCAAGCGGCCCAGCGGGATGCAGCAGATGCGTCAGCCCTGCTGCTGCGTCGCCTGCCAGCAGTCCAGGAAGAGCGGTGAACAGTTCATCCTGGGGAGTGAACCGCCAGCCGTTGCCCGAAACCAGGTTCGCCAGCGCCCTGGCCAGGTGAACCCCCAGGATCAACGTCATCACCACCCCCACGACGGCAGCTAAAGGGATTTCCCAGGTCATCGGGTAGGGATTCGCTCGTCGGGATCGCTGCATCAGGATGCTCCTTTCCTCGCCGCCTAAAGCACTCGACCCGTGGTCGGGTGGTCACGAGCGACGACCCCGCTTGTTCCCTGTCGGTGAACAGGTGTGGAGAGGCGGCGAAGGCGCACTCACAGGTGGGCCGCAGCGGGGCTGACGTGCACTATGGCACCGGTCAGTCGAGGCACCTGCTCGGGCAGGCGGTGTTGCACGTCGTGGGCGATCGCGTGGTCGGCGTCGATAGCGAGATCGTCAGCTACGGTGCCGTCGGCGTGCAGGGTGTGCCCGATCCACCGGACCCAGACCTTGGCTTCTGAGGCGCAGCGCGTTGGCGATGACACTGACGCTGGAGAGGGCCATGGCGGCTGCGGCGATGATGGGTGAGAGCAGGAGCCCGAAGACGGGGTAGAGGACGCCGGCGGCGATGGGGATGCCGAGGGCGTTGTAGACGAAGGCGAAGAAGAGGTTTTGGCGGATGTTCGCCATCGTCTTCTCGGAGAGGTGTCGGGCTCGCACGATGCCGGTGAGGTCGCCTTTGAGGAGGGTGACGCCGGCGCTTTCGATGGCGACGTCGGTGCCGGTGCCCATGGCGATGCCGACGTCGGCGGCGGCGAGGGCGGGGGCGTCGTTGACGCCGTCGCCGGCCATGGCTACGACGTGGCCCTGGCTGCGGAGCTTGGTCACGATGTCGCTCTTGTGGTCGGGCAGGACTTCGGCCTCGACCTGCTCGATGCCCAGGGTCGCGGCGACGGCGTGGGCGGTGACTTGGTTGTCGCCGGTGAGCATGACGACGTGGATGCCGTCCGCACGCAGTGCTTTGAGGGCGTCGGGGGTGGTGGCTTTGATGGGGTCGGCGATGGCGAAGAGTCCGGCGAGCTGATTGTCGATGCCGATGTAGATGACGGTGGCCCCGTCGCCGCGCAGTTGGTCGGCTGTTTCCCGGGCTGCGGTGCTGTCGATGCCGTGGGAGTCGAGGAAGGTGGCGCTGCCGAGGACGATCCGGTGCCCGTCGACGGTGCCTTGGGCGCCGCGACCGACGGGTGAGTCGAAGTCGGTGACGTCGGGAAGATCGAGGCCCCGGGTAGTAGCGGCTTCGACGATCGCCAGGGCCAGGGGGTGTTCGGAGGCGCGTTCGACTCCGGCGGCAAGGCGGAGCAGGTCATCTTGGGAGCGGGTGCCTGTGGCGACGATGTCGGTGACGGTGGGGCGGCCTTCGGTGAGGGTGCCGGTCTTGTCGACGACGAGGGTGTCGACTTTCTCCATCCGTTCGAGGGCTTCGGCGTTCTTGCTCAGGACGCCGAGGCTGGCGCCGCGGCCGACCCCGACCATGATCGACATGGGTGTGGCCAGTCCGAGGGCGCAGGGGCAGGCGATGATCAGGACGGTGACGGCAACGACGAGGGCGTGTGCCAGTTTGGGGTCTGGTCCGACCAGCGCCCACACGATGAACGCGATCACGGCGATGACGATGACGACGGGCACGAAGATGCCGGCGACCTTGTCGGCCATCCGCTGGATGGGCGCGCGGGAGCGTTGCGCTTCTGAGACCATGGCCACGATCCGGGCGAGCATGGTGTCGAGGCCGACCTTTTCGGCTTCCATGACCAGCGCGCCGCTGCCGTTGATGGTGCCGCCGATGACGGGGTCACCGGTGGTCTTGGTCACCGGCATCGACTCGCCGGTGACCAAGGACTCATCGACGGCCGAACGTCCGTCCACGACGGTCCCGTCGACGGGGACGGCTTCGCCCGGGCGGACGCGGAGCCGGTCGCCGAGTTGGACGGCGTCCAAGGGGACCTCTTCGTCATCGCCGCCGTCGGTGATGCGTCGGGCCGTCTTGGGGCTGAGATCGAGCAGTGACTTGATCGCTCCGGAGGTTTGCTCGCGGGCCCGCAGCTCGAGCACTTGCCCGAGCAGGACCAGGGTGGTGATGACGGTGGCGGCCTCGAAGTAGACGTCGACGGCGCCGTCGTCGCCGCGGAACGAGGCGGGGAAGATCCCTGGCGCGAGTGTCGCGACAAGGCTGAACAGCCAGGCGATGCCGGTGCCCATCGCGATCAGGGTGAACATGTTGAGGTTGAGGGTGCGGACCGAGGCCCAACCGCGGACGAAGAAGGGCCACCCGGCCCACAGCACGACCGGGGTGGCCAGCAGCAGTTGCGTCCACACCGAGACGGTGGCCGGGATCAGGTCGTGCAGCCACGGGATGAAGTGGCGGCCCATCTCGAGGATGACGATCGGGATGGTCAACGCGGTGGCGACCCAGAAGCGGCGGGTCATGTCGGCCAGTTCCGGGCTGGGTCCGGTGTCGGCGGTCACGGTGACCGGTTCCAGGGCCATCCCACAGATCGGGCACGAGCCGGGTCCCGGCCGACGGATCTCGGGGTGCATCGGACACGTCCACTCCGACAGCTCTGCCTCGACCTGCTCCTCTGGGGCTACCGCCCCGGAGAGTGCGGCAATGGGAGCCAGGTGGCGGTCGGGGTAGCTGCGGAAGCGGTCGCGGCAGGCCTCGGAGCAGAAACGGTAGGTCGTGCCGTCGTGGTCGAGTGCGATGGCGGTCGTGGGGTCGACCTGCATCCCGCAGACGGGATCGACGCGATCGGTGGTTGTGGTGGGGGTGTCTGCCATCGGGTTGCACGCTCGCCGGGCTGGTGTGGCTGGCGCCTTTCTGTCGGGTCAGTGGTTCATGCCGGGCATGGTTCCGCCGCCGGGCATCTGGTGGGTGGGGTTCCACCCCAGGACAGTGGGGTCGAGCATCCCGAAGATCATGGCGACGTGAGCCACGACGAGGAACACGCCGACGCAGATGGTGTGCCACTTGCGCGCCTGGTAGGTGTCGCGCCCCCAAAGGCCGACCTCGATGAGACTGATGCCGATCAACGGGGCCGCGGCGAGCAGGTAAGACAGGACGGCGATCACGTCAGCGGGGCCGCGCCAACCACCGCCGCTGGTCAGCGGGATGACCGCGTTGCGCAGCAGGTGCACCACGATGCCGACCATCAGCGGCCCGGCGACCAGCCCGGCGACCCGGCTCAGAGAGCGAACCCACCCCGGAGGGTCAGCCCTGAAAAGAAGCACCAGCTCGGTGATGGCCAAGGTCTCCGCGAGGATGACGGGAGCGGCCATGAACAGCAGCAGGTTCCAGGGTTGGTTGACGGCGAGCAGGCCCATGTAGTGGGTCATGGACATGCCGCTCATTCCGGTCCCGACGGTCCGGTCGGGGATCAGGTAGCCGGCGACGGCCGCAGCGATAGCTACCGCGGCGAGAACCGGGGTGAGCGGCGCGGCCGCCTTTGTGGGTTGGGAACCGCGGGGGGTGGCCTGGGTGACGGTCACGGGTCTGTCTCCTGCTGGGTCGGTCTGGCATCGGCCGGGAACGTGGTCGCGGGTGCCAACTCTCTCGGGCCGGTACCGCGGTCGGGTCATGACCGGGTTGAGATTCGATGAAGGCGCCGGGGGCTGCTGAACAGTCGAGGTTCAGGGCTGGTCGTTCCCAGCGGCGCCTTGCCGGGGTGAGCCGTGGGTGGTGCCGTGGTTCATCCACAGCATCATGGCGCCCATCATCGCCAGGCACCCGAGCGCGTAGATCAGGCCGCCGGCTGCGAGCCGCCCGGTGGCGATCAGTGCCGCGACGACCAGGAGCATCGCCACGCACATGAGCCACATGAGGCGGTGGCGCCCGGAGGTGTGCCGCGCGGCTGGGTCGGGGTCGACCGGGGGTGTTGGAGTCGTGATCGGTGCGTAGTCCTGGGGCGTGTCGGGTCGGGTGGTCATGTCCGTTTCTCCTTCGTCGGTGGGCTCCGGGCCTGCTGTCCTGGGTGCTTCTTCAGCCTGGGTGAGGGGTGCGTTCGTGGGGTCGCCGTTCGATGAAGAGCCGGTCAAGATCAGCGTGGGTTACTGCACGAGCACGGTGGTGGTGGCGGCGTTGTCGATGGTGCTCAAAGCCTTGCCGCCGACGAACCAGAGCACTTCGAGGGCCCCGTCACGGGTGCGGGTGGCGGCCATGGCCTCGACGGCCCCGAGGCTCTTGGGGTGCAGTGTCCAGGTGGCGCCGGCGTCGGTGCTGGTAGCGAGCCGTGCGCTGGTGGTGATCACGACGATGGTGCTCTCGTCGGCCCAGGCAGCGAGCACGACCGTCTCCGGCGGGTGCAGCGAGGTCCAGGTTGCGCCGTTGTCGCTGCTGGCGAGTAGCCCTTGGGCGGTCGTGGCAAGCAGCCGGCCGGTGCGCGGCGAGGCTGCCAGGTTTCTCGGTTCGGCCGGGATGGCCCGGCCGGTCCAGGCCTTGCGGTCGGTGCTGGTGCGCAGGGCGCCGTCGAATCCGGTCACGTTGGTGGGTCCGACGGTCAGTGCGTGGAAGTCGGACTGTCCACCTCGGGACTGCTGCTGCCAGGTGCGTCCCCCGTCGGCGGAGGTGAGCAGCCCGACCGGTCGGGGAAGATTGACGCCAACGCCGGGGTGGCCGGAGGCGTAGAAGGTGCCGTCGGGACCGACGGCAAAGCCCATGAGGTCGATGACCGGGCCGGTTTGGAGCAGCTGGCCACCGACCTGACGAAACAGGCCTTCGTGGGTGGCCAGCAGCAGATCTCCGGTCTTGGGGTCGCGGGCGATGCCGTGCACATGGGTGATCGGGATGGGCGCCGTGGCCGGCTGCGAGACCGCGACTGATCTGGTCGGGGTGGACCCGGCCGGGGTCGTGACGGCCGTTTGGCTCGATGACGCTGCGGACTGCGGGGGCGTTGGGGTGCACGCCGCCAGGACGACCGCGGCGGAGGCGGTGACAGCGGCCATGACGACGACCGGACGAAGCCTGGACCTGGTCATCGGCGGTAGTTGAGGGCGATCATCATCCCCGCCTCGGCGTGGTAGATGTTGTGGCAGTGGATCATCCAGTCGCCCTTGTTGTCGGCGTCGAGGTCAATCGCGAGGGATTGCATGGGGGCCATCAGGACGGTGTCTTTGCGCAGCCCGGAGGGCAGCGCAAAGGTGTGCCCGTGCAAGTGCAACGGGTGGCTCATCATCGTCATGTTGGTGGCGTTGATCCGCAGCCGCTGCCCGGCGGTCACGGTGAGGGGTTCGTTCTTGCCGAACGGTGCCCCGTTGATGCCCCACTGGTATGGCTTCATCGACCCTTGCAAGGCGAGGTCGGCGTTGGCGTCCGGGGTCTTGGAAGGCAGCATCGAAGACGTGGCTGGCTGGAGCTGGGAGCCGATCAGGATCTGGCCGGACAGTTCGCTCGGGTTGGCGTTCGAGCCTGGGGCGGTGCCGGTGCCGGTGCGGACCAGGGCCAGGCCTTGACCACCGCTGGTCTTGCCGAACGGCCTGGCCACCAGCGGGAAGACGCCGTCGGTGAGGGTGACGATCGCGTCATAGCGTTCGCCCATCCCGATGTAGAACGCCGATACCTCGGCGGGTTGTACGGCGTGGCCGTCGGTGTGCGTGATCGTCATGGAGTGCCCGCCCAGGGCGACGGTGAAGATCGTGTCGGAGGCGGCGTTGATGACCCGTAGCCGGACCCGTTGACCGGGTTTGGCGGTCAAGACGTCGGGGTCGGTGGGTGGTTTGCCGTTGATCAGGAACAGCGGGTAGGTCACGTCACCGGCATCCCCCCACGGTGCAGCCCCCATCGACATCCCGCCCATGCCACCCATCGACCCGTGGTCCATGCCTCCCATGCCACCCATGCCCCCCATTCCGCCGGTTGCGGGGCCGCCGTCGGCGATGAGCTTAGTGAGGATGTCGTCGGGGCTGGTGCCGGTGCCGTCGATCCAATCATCAAGAACGAGGACCCATTCGGCGTCGTAGCCGCCCGGCTCGCGCGGGTCATCAATGATCATCGGTGCGTACAGGCCCCGGTCGAGCTGTACCCCGACGTGCGGGTGGAAGAAGTAGGTGCCGGGGTCGGGGGCGGTGAACTCGTACACGAACGTCCCGCCGGGCCTGACGGGGTCCTGAGTCAGACCCGGCACCCCGTCGGCGGCGTTACGCAGCCGAATGCCGTGCCAGTGGATGGTCGTGTCCGCCGGCAGCTGGTTGTTCAGAGTCAGGCGTAGGAGGTCACCAGCGGTTGCCCGCACGAGCGGTCCGGGCACGCTTCCGTCGTACCCCCACGTCGAGACGGTGCGCCCGGCCAGGTCGAGGGTGACCGGTTTGGGGGTCAACGTCTTGGTGACGACCTTCTGCCCAGGGGAGGGAGTGAGTGCTGTCGGAGATCCGAACGGCGTGGTCGGCATACCCGAGCCTGTCGTGGAGGCGGTGCATGCGGTCAATGCCGCGGCCGAGGCCACGCCCAAGGAGCCGAGTAGAACGGTGCGTCGGGAAAGCAGGGGGGAGGTCATGATGCCTTTCGCAGTGGATGACGGTGAGGGTTTCAGTGGCCGTCGACGATGAGGCGGCGCCGTTGTTCGTACTCCTCGGGGCTGATCTCGCCTCGGGCCAGACCCTCCTTGAGCAGAGTCAGCGGGTGCGGTCGCTCAGGGTCCTGCTGGGCGCGTCCAGCGGGCAGCAGATGCCGGACGACCAGCAGGACCGCGATCCAGAAGGCGAGGGTGCCGGCACCCATGACCAGCCACATCCACCAGCCCATCCCAGACCCGTTGCCCCACATCATGGCAATCTCCTCTGTCACGACCGAGCCGACTCAGCGCGGCTCCTCAGGTCCACAGTGCGCACGGCACCTCAAGGCTGAACGGTCGCGGGGTTGAGGTTTGACGAAGACCGACCTGGGATGAGGGCATCCGCACCAGCGGGTGGGCCACGACCGGCGACACTGGTCGGCGTGAGCACACCACCGCCGCCGACCAGAGTGCTGGTCATCGAGGACGAGAAGACCTTGGCAGGCATGATCGCCGCCTACCTGACCAACGCGGGATATCAGGCCACCGTGGTCCACAACGGCACCGACGGGGTCCTGGCGGCACGCGAGCAGAACCCTGACGTGGTGGTCCTGGACCTCGGCTTGCCGGGGCTAGACGGGATCGAGGTATGCCGCCAGATCCGCACCTTCAGCGACTGCTACGTCCTGGTGGTCACGGCCCGCAAGGACGAGGTCGACACCCTCATCGGGCTGTCCGTGGGCGCGGATGACTACATCACCAAACCGTTCAGCATGCGCGAGCTCGTCGCCCGGGTTCAGACCGTCCTGCGCCGTCCCCGCACCGGACCCGCGATCGCCGATAACGCCGGCGACGAGCCGGCCCGGGTGTTCGGCCGACTACGCGTGGACCCGGCCGGTCAGCGGGTCCACCTGGACGGGACTGAGGTGGCCTTGACTCCCACCGAGCGGGATCTGCTCATGGTGTTGGCCCGGCGCCCGACCATGGCCTTCAGCCGCGCCCAACTGATCCAGGACGTCTGGGGGTCTGACTGGTTCGGCGACGAACACCTTGTCGACGTCCACATCGCCCACCTGCGGCGAAAGCTCGGCGACGACCCCGAGACCGGCCGCTACATCACCACGGTGCGCGGTGTCGGCTACCGGATGGGGCCAGGATGAGCCCCCTTCGCCGCCGGCCCTCACGAGGCCTGGCCGCCCGGCTGCTGGCCGGACAATCAGTCGTCCTGGTCGCCGGCGCGCTCACCGTCGGGTTGGTCGCCGCGGTCGTCGGGCCGCCGATCTTCCACCAGCACCTGCTGGAAGCCGGACACCAGCAGAACTCCCCCGAACTGGTGCACATCGAGATGGCCTACCGGGATGCCTCGCTCATCGCGGTCGGTGTCGGCCTGGTCATCTCCCTGATCGCTGCCGGGATCGTCACCTGGGTGCTCGCCCGACGTTTACGTCGCCCCCTTGAACAGCTCACCGCGGCCGCCAGGGACTTGAGCCGAGGCCACTACGCGACCCGGGTTCCGGACGTGGCCTCCGGCACCGAGCTAGACACCCTCGCCAGCGCGTTCAACACCATGGCAGCTCGGCTCGACAGCGTCGAGGACACCCGGCGACGGATGCTGTCCGACCTGGCCCACGAGCTGCGCACCCCGGTCGCCACGATCAGCGCCTATCACGAGGGATTGCACGACGGGATCGCCCAGCTCGGGCCCGAGTCCCGGTCCGTGCTGACAGAGCAGACCCAACGCCTAGCCCGGCTGGCCGACGACATCGATGACGTCTCCACCGCGGAGGAAGGACGACTGAACCTCCAACTAGCGACAACCGCCGTCGCAGACTTGTTGTGGTCGGCCCATGAGAATCTACGCGATCAGTACGCCGATGCCGGCGTCAACCTCGTCATCGACGCCGGCGACGCGGCCGGGCAGAGCGTGCGCGTCGATCGATCCCGGATCGGACAGGTCCTGACCAACCTACTGACCAACGCCCTGCGCCACACCCACCCAGGGGGAACAGTGTCCCTCAGCGCCCAGCGGGTCGACGAGCAGGTGATCATCAGGGTCGCCGACGACGGGGACGGCATGAGCGCCGAACAGCTCGAGCACGCTTTCGAGAGGTTCTATCGCGGCGACGCCGCACGCACCCGCGACCGCACCGGCACCGGAATCGGATTGACCATCAGCCGCGCCATTGTCGACGCACACGGTGGGTTCATCACGGCGACTAGCCCCGGAGCGGGCTGTGGAACTGCCCTGGTGATCGAGTTGCCGGTCCCCAGGTGAGTCCACGTCTCAGCCGCCAAGGACGAGGCAGGCCGCCCGAAAGGCGCCCCGAGGGGTGGAGGCCGTTGTAGCTGCAAACAACAACGGCGCGCGGCGGCGGCCTGCAGCTCACTCGACCGGCATGACGCCATGTTCCTGAAGTTCTGCCACCTGAACGTGCTGCAACCGCGCAACCGTCTTGCAGGATCCGCTGGATCTCAACAGCAGGCGAGCTATCCCGGCGTGCTGGTAGGGGTGTCGCTGAGGTTGCCGATGCGCCAGATCTCGAAGATGTGGTGGGTGGGTCCGCTGGCGTAGGAGAACTGACCGATGCCAGTGTTTGTGCCTTGGGCTTCGATCGTGGTCTTGCTGGCGGGATCCCAGACGATCATGACGTGGCCGATCTGGTTGGGGCCGAGGTAGGAGTCCCAGAAGATCAGGTCTCCCGGGCGTTCTTGGCCGGCAGCGACACGGTAGCCGTTGCCGGCGGCGAGCCAATCACGTTGCGCGCCGGCGGTTCTGGGGATGGTGATGCCGATCTGGGCGAAGGCGGCGCGGGTGAATCCTGAGCAGTCGTAGGCGTCGGGCCCGTTGGCACCGAACACGTAGGGTTTGCCGATCTGGGCTTTGGCCCACGTCAGCATCGCGGCGACGCGTTCGCCTGTCAGGGGCGGCAGGTTGGGGTTGCCGTTGCCGCCGGGGCTGCAGTCGCTGGGGTCGCCCAGGATAGTTCCGCCGCCGTAGGCCTGGGCGTAGTACAGGACATCGTTCACGTACCAGGTGGCGTGGTTGTAGCCGAAGATCGCGGTGCGGACGCCGGCTTCACCACCGGTGGAGACCCCCAGTTTGGTGAGGTAGTTTGCGGCGGTGTAGATCGAGTCGGCGTCGTTGGTGATGATGGCGCGGCCGTCTCCGTCGCCGTCGACGCCGTACGTGGCCCAGGTCGCGGGCATGAACTGCATCAGACCTTGGGCGCCGGCGCTGGAGACGGCCTTGGTGCGGCCGTGTCCGGTTTCTTCCATCCCGATTCCGGCCAGCAGCGTCCACGGCAGCTTGTACCGGACGGCCGCAGCCACGTATAGGGTCTTGATGTTCTCGGGGATGGGCAGGGCGGGGTTGGTCAGGGACGCACTGCGGTCGGGGCCGGGAGCGGGCAGGGCGAACCCGATCCCGCCTTCGACGTCGGTTGGCACGGTACCTGCGGTGGGTGGGGGTGAGGGGGCGACGGCTTGACCGGTGAGGGGGGCGCCGTGGGCGAGCATGAACGGGATCGGGTCGATCGGGGTGCCGTTCTGCCGCAGCTCGAAGTGCAGGTGGTTGCCCGTCGATGCGCCGGTGGATCCTTCGACCCCCAGAGGTCGGCCCATTGCGACCGTGGCGCCGACGGCGATGCCGGGGTTGATGCTGGCCATGTGCCCGTACAGGCTTTGCAGACCCCCGCCGTGGTCGATGATCACGGCGTTGCCGTACCCGCCGAGCGGTCCGGCGTGGCTGATCGTGCCAGCGGCGGCCGCCACGACGGGCCCGGGTCCGGGCAGGGAGGCGAGGTCTTGCCCTGCGTGCAGTTGCCATCGCAGGTAGACCGGGTCATACCGTTGCCCGAAACCACTGGTCAGGGCGTACGCCTGAGCGAAGGGCGGCCGCCAGGCGCCGGTGGCGGGGATCGCGGCGCTGCTGCATTCGGTGGCGCGGATCTGTTCGGCCACGGCGGGGGTTTGTGCGCTGACCAGGAAGGCTGCAGCGAACAGCGGCACGAACAGCAGCACCAACAGGGAGCCCAGGACAGCGGCAATCTTCTTCATCGCGGTGGCGTCTTCAGGCGGCGGTGGCGATGGCTTCGTTGGTGAAGGTCAGTTCCCGCTCGAGCGGGTGCAGGACGGTTTGGACCTTGTAGGTCTGCTCGCCCACGCACCACAGAGCGCGGCCCTTGGATTGCATGGCCCACCCGGTGATCAGGTCGCGGGCCATCGGACCTAGCCCGAGCATGGTGTCGAGGTCTTCAGCGACGCCAGCGCGTTGCCCGTGCAGGATCTTGATGTCGGCCAGGTGCAGCAGGTCTTTGGCGATGGTGGCCGCCTGGGAGCCGACGTCCCCGGCTGAGAGCAGGTCGGAGGGTTTGTGGGCGACGGCGAACTGGATGTCACCGCCCATCCCGGCGCAGCCACGGGACAGCCGTAGGTCGGCGTCGAAGGACTTGACCGCTTCGGGGCCGAGGCGGAGCTGTTTCCAGGACTCATCGCGCACCACGATGCGCAGGTCGCCGGGTTCGGCCATCTCCCGCATCCCGCGTCCCCAGGAGTTCAGGCAGGTCAGGGCGATCCCGACGGCGTCATCACCCAGCGGTTCAAGCCGGGACAGGGACAGCGATTGGATCGGGGCGGCCCAGTCCACCTCGATGGTGGTGTAGTCGTCGAACAGGCCAGCCAGAGGCCCGTTCACCAGCTGCCCCAACGCGTCGCGCAGCAGCCGGGTTTCGTCCAGGAAGTGCCGCGCCGTGGCGTAGCGGCATTGCTCGATCAGGGCTGGGCTGGGGTTGTCCAGTAGGTGCCACAGTTGCGGGATGGTGGTCTCTCGCAGGTGGGTGGCGCCCTGCCCGTACCCGGTGAGGTCTTGCAGACCGGCCATGACGACACGGTCCTCGGTGGGACCGAAGGGGACGTGCACGGTGCCGATCCGCTGGGAGCCGACCAGTCCGCGAACCAGGGTGAGCCAGCGGCCGAAGATGATCGCGGCGCGGCTGGTTGCCTCGGTGGGGGTGAGGGCGTCCCAGCCTTGGATGAGCGGACCGAACGCCAGGGGGTTGATCCGGGCAGGCATGCCCGGGCCGATCACGAACGGCTCCACGCCCAGCGCACGGGCCAGGCGCTCGTATTCGTCCTTGGGGTCACCCAGGATGAAAGTGCGGTACCCGAAGTCCATCATGCGCAGGCAGAACGCTTTGGTGGTGGCCGACTTACCCGTGCCTGGTTTGCCGAAGGAGAAGATGTTGGGGTTGGTCACCGGCACGTCGTCGCGCAGCACCCACCCAAGCGGGTCGCAGTAGAACGATCCGCCCGAGAGCATGTCGATGCCCATCTGGGCCCCGGTGGGGGGTAGTCCGGGGGTGGCGATGAACGGCCACCACACGGGGGCTTGGTCGGAGGTCATGCGGTAGGTGGCTACCGGGGCGGTCGCGGGGGCCCACCCGGCGTCCACGCGGCGGGGGCCGCCCCGGGGAGCATGGTGGAACGGTTTGGGTTCACGGGCAGCCTTGACCGGTGTGGGGACGGTGGGCAGATCG
>JAKOYE010000058.1 GCA_029780675.1 Actinomycetes bacterium | reverse complement strand
TTGCAGGTGTTCACCGGCGGGCTGGTTCGGGCCAGGCGTGCGCGCGGCGCCGCGTGACGGGTGTCGATGACACCTGGCGGTAGCCGGTGGAAGACTTCCTGTGCGGGGCGGTCGGTCGTGACTGCTGTTTCCGGTGAGCCGAACAGGGAGAGATGACGTCATGAGCATCGGGCAGGACGGTCTGCCCAAGTCGGAGGTTCCGGGAGCCTTCGACATGGGAGCGCAGGCCTATGACCGATTGGTCGGAGCCAATCCGGGGTACCACGAGCACCTGCGGATATCGGCGCGCCGGATGCGGATTCCCGACGGCGGCCGGGGATTGCGACTGCTCGACGCCGGCTGCGGAACGGGGGCGTCCACGACGGCACTGCTGGAGGCGGCCCCGCACGCCCAGATCGTCGCGGTGGACGCCTCGGCCGGGATGCTCGAGCAGGCCGCCGCGAAATCCTGGCCGGATTCGGTGCGGTTCGTGCACACCCCCATCGAGAACCTCGCCGAGGCGGGTGTGGACGGCCCCTTCGACGGCATCCTGGCGGCCTACCTGCTGCGCAACCTCGCCGATCCCGACGCTCAGCTGCGCCGGTTCCGGGAGTTACTGGCGCCCGGGGGCACACTGGCCGTCCACGAGTATTCGGTCGCCGACTCCCGCTCGGCCCGGGCCATCTGGGACGCCGTCTGCTGGGGCATCATCATTCCGTCCGGGCGGCGGCAGACCGGCGACAGTCGGTTGTACCGCCATCTGTGGCGCAGCGTGAAGACCTTCGACGGCGCCGCGGACTTCCAGCGACGACTGGTGGCGGCAGGATTCACCGGCGTCCACAGTGAAACGATGCCGGGCTGGCAACGCAACATCGTGCACACTTTCCTCGGAGACGCCCCGTTGTGACCTGCCGTGTGAGTTCGGGCATGACGTGCACCGGCCCGAACCGGACAGACCTGGATAGGAAAAACCCGTTATGAAGGATCCCCGCGCCGTCGCGCACCCCGCCGCCCCGGGCCGGCCGGACGCCGGCGGGCTGCCGCAAACCCCCCGGGTGGTGGTGGTCGGCGGTGGTATCGCCGGGCTCGCCGCCGCGTGCGGGCTGGCCGAACGCGGGGTCGTCGTCGACGTCCTCGAACGTGAGCCCGTCCTCGGCGGACGGGTCGCCGGGTGGACCGAACCGCTCGACGACTCCGACCCGGCCGGCCCCGAACTGGCCAACAACCGAGGCTTCCACGCCTTCTTCCGGCAGTACTACAACCTGCGTTCGCTGCTGCGGCGCAGCGACCCGATCCTGTCCCGGCTGCGCGCCGTCGAGGACTACCCGCTGGTCGACGGCCAGGGCCGCCATGACACCTTCCGCGGACTGCCACAGAGCCCGCCGTGGAACGCCATGGTGTTCGCGTTGCGCAGCCCCACCTTCCGGTTCCGGGACCTGGTGCGGATCGACGCGAAGTCGGCCGCCCCGCTGGCCACGGTGAGCGTTCCGGGTACCTACGACCTGCTCGACAACACCGACGCCGGCACCTTCCTCACCGACATCAACTTTCCCGACGCCGCCCGGCACCTCGCCTTCGAGGTCTTCGCCCGCAGCTTCTTCGCCCGGCCGGACCGGCTGTCGGCGGCCGAACTGGCGGTGATGTTCCACATCTATTTCCTGGGTTCCAGCGAGGGCCTGATCTTCGACGTCGCGGAGTCGAACTTCGACACCGCGCTGTGGAACCCGCTGGCGGAGTACCTCACCGGCCGGGGGGTGACCTTCCAGACCGGGACGTCGGTCTCGTCGGTCGCCGTCGGCGGCTCGCGGCGCCTGCAGGTGCACACCGCCGAGGGCGCGGTGATCGACGCCGACGGCGTCGTGCTGGCGGTCGACCCGGCCGGTCTGCAGCGCATCGTCGCCGCATCGCCCGGCCTCGGTGACGACGACTGGCGGCAGCGGGTCGCCGACCTCCGCGTCGCCCAGCCGTTCATGGTCCAGCGGCTGTGGCTGGACACACCGGTCGATCCCGGCCGGCCGCCGTTCCTCGGCACCGGCGGGCTCGAACCGGTCGACAACATCAGCGTTGTCAGCAACTACGAGCGTCAGGCCGCGGACTGGGCCCGGGCGCACGGTGGGTCGGTGGTCGAGGTGCACTCCTACTCGGTCGCGGTGGATCCGGACTCCGGTGACGAGGAGGCCGTCGCCCGGCTGCGGGACAGCATGCTGGCCCGGCTGCACCAGCTCTACCCGGAGACCGCGCGGGCCGGCATCGTGGCCGAGCGGCTGTTACTCAAGCAGGACTGCCCGCTGTTCTCCCCGGGCTCCTTCGCGCGACGTCCGACCGTCGACACCGGGGTGCCGGGACTGATGCTGGCCGGCGACGGAATCCGCATCGACCTGCCGGTGGCCCTGATGGAACGCGCCGCCACGACCGGCTGGTCGGCCGCCAACCGGCTCCTCGCCGGTTGGGGGATCAACGGCCACACCCTGCACTCGGTTCCCGTCCACGGCCGCTCGACGGTGCTGCGCCGCCTGGCGGAGCAGGGGTCGCGCTGATGGGACTGTGGTCCTGGCTCGACCGGAACATGCCGAAAGACGTTCCGCTGGAAGTCATTCCGAAGGTGCGGTGGGCCGACCAGGCGCCCACCTACCAGCAGGCCGAGCCGGCCGTCATCGACGCGGCCCTCCGGCGCGCCGAGAGTCGCCGGAGCGGCAACTGGTACGTCTTCGGCGCGAGCACCGACGTGCGGGCGGATCGACCCTTCGGTGCCACGGTCGCCGGGGTGGAGATCGTCGCGTGGCGCGACGGGCAGGGTGGCCTGCACGTCGGTCCGGCGTCCTGCCCGCACCTGGGCGCGGATCTGTCCACCGGGAAGATCGACTGCGGCGGCCTGGTCTGCCCGTGGCACGGGTTGCGTCTCGAAGGTGGCCGCGAGTTCGGCTGGAAGCCCTACCCGTCCTACGACGACGGCGTGCTGGTGTGGGTGCGGCTGGACCGGGTCGGTGGCGAGGAGCCGCTGGAGACCCCGGTGCTGCCGGTACGGCCCGCCGGGGCACGGCTGGCCGCGGTGGCCCGGCTGGAGGGGATCTGCGAACCGCGCGACGTGATCGCCAACCGGCTCGACCCCTGGCACGGGGCGTGGTTCCACCCCTACTCGTTCGCGCAGCTGGGCGTGCTCAGCGCCCCGGCGGTGGACGCCGATGACGATGCCGACGTGTTCCAGGTGGCTGTGACCTTTCACATGGGCCGGCTCGGTGTTCCCGTCATCGCTGAGTTCACCGTGCCCGAGCCACGCACCATCGTCATGCACATCGTCGACGGCGAGGGGGCCGGCAGCGTGGTGGAGACCCACGCCACGCCGCTGGGTGCCGGTACCGACGGACGGCCGCGCACCGCGGTGATCGAGGCGGTGATCGCCCAGTCCGACCGCGCCGGTTTCCGCTACGCGCTGACCGCCGCCCCGGTCATCCGGCCGCTGATGCAACTGGCCGCCCGCCGGCTCTGGAAGGACGACCTGGTCTACGCCGAGCGCCGCTACGCGCTGCGGGCCAAAGGGGACGGCACCGGACCGCAGTCGCGCTGACCGTCACTCCGGCCGGCGGTGTTTGGCCAGGACCACCGCCGCCAACGGGATCGACATCGGCGCCGGGTGGCGGGCCAGGCTCGCCGCCGTCGTTTCCTGCAGCCGTGCCGAGAAATGCGCCGTTCGGGGGTCGGCCGGTCCGCCCTCGAGCGCGGTGGTCAACGTCGGGAACACCGCGGCACGGGCGAACCCGGCCCACCGGGCGCCGAACGCCGCGGCGTCGCCGTCGCGCTGGTAGCGCTCCCAGAACCGGTCCTCGGCCTCAAAGGTTTCCAGATGAGTGATCGACAAGCCCTCGAACCTGCCGGACGGCGCGAACGGTGCCCGCAGGTCCTTCTCGGTGCGGCCCACCGTCGGGATCGCCATCCGCGCCAACTCGTCGGCCGTGATCACGGCGTCGCCGGCCAGTCGGTGCACTGCGTCGTGAAGGGCGTCCATCAACGGTCCGAAACCCGCCCGGCCGTCCTCGTCGACGGCCAGGGTCAGCACCACCAGCCGGCCGCCGGGGACCAGTTCCCGGCCGCGGAACGCGACGAAGTCGTGCCAGTCCTCGGCGGCCTGCCGGGTGAAGGCCCGCCGGGCGGCGTCGTGGGCGCTGTGCGAGATGTGGATGTGGTCGCCGATGGCGGCCGGCAACCGGCTCAGCCAGTGCGTCGCCCACGAACTCCACCCCAGCGTGATGCTGTCCGACGGCAGAATCTGCTGGTAGAACGACCGGCCGATCGCACAGGCGAAGGTGGCCGACGCCGTGGTGAGGTAGCTGTCCGGATCCTCGTTGAGGGTGGTGAACAGCGCGGAGAAGTCATTGTCGGGCACGTCGGTGTGGGTGACGAGGATGGCGTGATCGGGGCGGGTCCGGGTGCGTAGCGCGGCGATTGCGGCGCCGATCGGCAGCAGCGCGTTGTACCCGTTGGCCGCGCCGTAGTCGGCGATCGTGATGGGCTGGGTCGGCGGTGGCAGACACACCTCCGCCGCGGACTGTTCGAGAAGTCGCTGGGCCCGGACCAGACCGGCCGCCTGCAGTCGGGAAGACGCCGTGTACGTCGCGCTGTCCATCGGCTGCGGTCGCACCACGATGCTCGACTGCGGCGCCGTGGGTGGCTTTTTCATGTCCCGTGACGGTAGTCGGTCCCCGCCGCCGGGGCAGCGCTCGTGGCACACTGCTGCGATGGCCGTCTCGTCGGTGGCGTCCCGCGTCGTCGCGCTCGTGGTCGGCGCGGTTGTGGTGGTCTCGGTGGGCGGGCTGATCACCCTGTCGGTCCTGAGCGCCCTCGTCTGGGAGCGCTACGACGCCTACGGCGAGATCCCGATACCCGGTTCCGGGGTGGTCGAGTTGCCGGCGGGAACCGTCACGGTGAACTTCCACGTCAGGTCCAGCGGCAAGGGGACGGCCGTCCCGCCGCTGCGGATGAGCATCGACCCGCCGCCCGGGGTGGCGGATCCGAAGGTCACCAACGATCTGGGTGGATCGGTCACCATCAACAATGACGTGCACCGCCAGGTGTGGTTCATGGAGGTTGCCGAGGCCGGGCGCTACCAGGTGAGTGTCGACGGACCGGTGGGCGGTTTCGCTGAACCGCGGCTGGCCTTCGGCAAGACTGGGTCGATGGACGGGCTGATGTGGGTGTTCGTCGCGCTCTCGATCATGAGCGTCGACCTGGCGATCGCGGTGTGGTGGTTCCGGCGGCGCAGCCGGGCCAAGGCCGGCGCGGCGGTGGATGCCGGCCCAGAGCAGTACGGCGCATCCGCTGCGCCTGGTGAGGCCTTTCACCCCACCGATCAGGGTGTCCGGCTCGAACAGCTGAAAACCATTGCCGCGCTGCGGGACTCCGGCGCGCTGACGGAAGCCGAGTTCAAGGCCGAGAAGCGGCGCATCCTCGACGGCCGGTAGCGGCGACACTGGCCTAGAGTGGTGTCAATGAAGGCTGTGAGCTGTGCCAACGGTGTCCTGACGGTCATCGACATGCCCGAACCACGGCCGGCCGAGGGCCAGCTCGTCCTCGACGTCCAGGCCTGCGGTATCTGCGGATCGGACCTGCACGCCAAGGACCACGGCGATGAACTCGCCGACGTGCTCGAGGAGGTCGGCTACCAGAACTGCATCCGGCGCACTACGCCGACGGTGATGGGCCACGAGTTTGCCGGAGTGGTGGCCGAACGCGGCCCCAAGACCCCGAAGGGCCTCAAGACCGGAATGCGGGTGGTGTCGTTTCCGATGGTGCGGGCCCACGGCGGGGTGCAACTCACCGGGCTGTCCCCACTGGCACCGGGCGGTTACGCCGAACAGGTCCTGGTCGAGGCGTCCATGACGTTCGCGGTGCCCAACGGACTGTCCCTGGACGTGGCCGCGCTGACCGAACCGATGGCCGTCGCCCTGCACGCGGTGCGTCGCAGCGAGGTCGGCAAGCGCGACACGGCCGTGGTGATCGGCTGCGGGCCGGTCGGTCTGGCGGTGATCTGCCAACTCAAGGCGATGGGCGTCGAAACCATTGTCGCCAGCGACTTCTCGCCGGCGCGGCGGGCGCTGGCCGAACGCTGCGGAGCCGATGTCGTCGTCGACCCGAAGGTGGACTCGCCCTACGACCGGGCGATCGGCAAGGGGATGATCACCGGGTTCGCCGGTCTGGGGGAGTTGGCCATCGGGTCGATGGAAAAGCTCCGCAAGCTGCCGGCCTGGGAGCTTCTCTACCGCGCCGCGGACGCCTTCGGTGCGGCGGGGCCGAAGCGGCCGGTGATCTTCGAATGCGTCGGGGTGCCCGGGATGATCGACGCCGTCGTCGCCGCGGCGCCGTTGAACACCCGCGTCATCGTCGTCGGGGTGTGCATGAACATCGATCAGATCCGGCCGGCGATGGCGATCGGCAAGGAGATCGACATGCGGTTCGTGTTCGGCTACACCCCGCTGGAGTTCCGCGACAGCCTGCACATGCTCGCGAACGGGAAACTGGACGCCACCCCGTTGATCACCGGGAAGGTCGGGCTGGGTGGCGTGGCGAATGCGTTTGAGGCGCTGAAGGATCCGGAGACCCACGCGAAGATCCTCATCGACCCGCGCAGCGACGCCACCGCGCCCTGATCAGGGCGACTTGGGGAGGGTCCCGGGCTGGCTCTGCAGGAACTCCGAGAACACGTTCACCGCGGCGACGGCCATCGCGCTCAGGACCGGGCTGACGTCCACGGTCGCGGGCAGGTGGCGGCGCATGTTCGTGGGGTGTCCCCAGAACTCGGCGGTGATCGCTTCCTGAACCCTGCCCGCCAGGTCGGTGGCGGCTTCGGCGTCCTTGAGCATCAGCTGGGCGGTGGCGCGCCGGGTGGCGTCCTCGATGATGGGCTGCAGGGCTTCCTTCGCCCGTCGTGCAAGTTCGTCGAGGAGGGGCCGCGCGCCTTCCGGCATGGAACTGGGCATCTGAGCACCATACGTCGCGAGGCGATTTTCTCGGCCGCGAATCAGTGGCCTCTGGCCACCCGGATCGTCTTCAGTGGCCTCTGGCCACCCGGATCGTCCTCAGTGGCCTCTGGCCACCCGGATCGTCCTCAGTGGCCTCTGGCCACCCAGTCGTCGTAGTGGACCAGTTCGCCGCCGATCGTGGTGCTGTCGCCGTGACCGGAGTAAACGACGGTGTCGGGTGGCAGCGCGCCGAGTTTGCCCTTGATCGAAGCCAGGATGGTCGGGAAGTCGGAGAAGGACCGTCCGGTCGCGCCGGGGCCGCCGTGGAAGAGCGTGTCCCCGGAGAACACCGCACCCAGTGCGGGGGCGTAGAGGCAGGTCGAACCGGGGGAGTGGCCCGGGGTGGCGATGGCGTGCAGTTCGATACCGTCGGCTCTGAGCACCTGGTCGTCCCGCAGTTTCTGGAACGGCAGGGCGGCGTGCGTCATCTCCCAGAGCATGGTGTCGGCCGGGTTGAGCAGGACCGGCGCGTCGAGCAGGGCGGACAACTCGGGGGCCGCGGTGATGTGGTCGTTGTGACCGTGGGTGCACACGATGGCCACCACGTGGCGACCCGCCACGGCGCGTTCGATGGCCACCGCGTCATGGGCGGCGTCGATGACGATGACCTCGGAGTCATCGCCGACGATCCAGACGTTGTTGTCGACCTCCCAACTGCCACCGTCGAGTTCGAAGGTGCCGTGGGTGACAACCCGGGTGATGCCCCGCTGTCCGCTCACAGCACGACCACCGATCGCAGCACGCCGCCCTCATGCATCTTGTGGAAGGCCTCCTCGACGGCGTCGAGGCCGATGCGTTCGGTGACGAACCGGTCCAGTGGCAGCCGGCCCTGGCGGTAGAGGTCGATCAGGGTGGGGAAGTCGCGTTCCGGCAGGCAGTCGCCGTACCACGAGGACTTCAGGGCGCCGCCGCGGGAGAAGAAGTCCACCAGGGGCATGTCCAGTCGCATGTCCGGTGTCGGAACACCCACCAGCACAACGGTTCCGGCCAGGTCGCGGGCATAGAACGCCTGCTTCCAGGTCTCCGGCCGACCGACCGCGTCGATCACCACATCGGCGCCGTTGCCGTCGGTGAGGTCCCGGATCGTCTCCACCACGTCGAGTTCACGGGCGTTGACGGTGTGGGTGGCACCGAAGTCGCGGGCCCAGTTCAGCTTGGTGTTGTCGGTGTCGACCGCGATGATCCGGCGGGCCCCCACCAGGGCCGCCCCGGCGATGGCGGCGTCGCCGACCCCGCCGCAGCCGATCACCGCCACGGTGTCGTCGCGGCTGACGGCCCCGGTGTTGATCGCCGCACCGATTCCGGCCATCACCCCGCATCCCAGCAGTCCGGCGACGGCCGGGTCGGCTGCGTCATCGACCTTGGTGCACTGCCCCTCGTGCACCAGGGTCTTGTCGGCGAAGGCCCCGATCCCCAGCGCCGGGGTGAGTTCGGTGCCGTCGGTCAGCGTCATCTTCTGGCCGGCGTTGAAGGTGTCGAAGCAGTACCAGGGCCGGCCGCGCTTGCAGGCCCGGCACTGCCCGCAGACCGCGCGCCAGTTCAGGACGACGAAATCGCCGGGCGCGACGCGGGTGACGCCGTCGCCGACGGACTCCACCACCCCGGCGGCCTCGTGGCCGAGCAGGAACGGATAGGAGTCGTTGATCCCGCCGTCGCGGTAGGTGAGGTCGGTGTGGCACACCCCGCACGCCTGAATGGCGACGACGACCTCGCCGGGGCCGGGGTCGGGGATCACGATGTCGACGAGTTCGACCGGCTCACCTTGTCGCCGGGAAATGACGCCACGCACGAGTTGACTCATGCTCTCAGACCCTAGTCGGGATAGGTTTGCGGCGATGTCTGCTCTCGACCTCATCGCCGACTGGCCGGTGGCCAACGCGTCGGCCGCCGTGGTGGGCCCGTCCGGGATTCTGGCGGACTTCGGCGACGGCGGACGCCGGTACCGGCTGGCTTCGGTCACCAAGCTTCTGGTCGCGCGGGCGGCGCAGGTCGCCGTTGAGGAGGGGGCCGTCGAGTTGACGACACCGGCCGGGCCGCCCGGTTCGACCGTTCGTCATCTGCTCGCGCACGCCTCCGGGCTGTCGATGGACGGAGAATCCGTGCAGGCCGCGCCCGGCAGCCGCAGGGTGTACTCCAACGGGGGCTTCGCGGTGCTTGCCGCGACGATCGAACGTCACTCCGATATCGAGTTCGGCGGCTACCTGGCCGGCGCGGTGTTCGAACCGCTGGGTATGACGGCGTCGTTCCTGGAGGGCGGCGCTCAGGCGGCCGGGTTCGGGGCGGTGTCGACGGTCGCCGACCTGGCGGTGTTCGCCGGTGACCTGCTCCGGCCGGTCACCGTCTCGGCGCAGATGCATGCCGAGGCCACCAGCGTGCAGTTCCCCGGTCTGAGCGGGGTGCTGCCCGGGTACGGGATGCAGCGGCCGAACGACTGGGGTCTGGGTTTGGAGATTCGGGACGGGAAGGCGCCGCACTGGACCGGGTCGACCAATTCGGTCGGCACCTATGGACATTTCGGCCAGAGCGGCACATTTCTGTGGGTCGACCCGACGCGCGATCTCGCCCTGGTGGTGTTGACCGACCGGGATTTCGGTGACTGGGCGAAACCGCTGTGGCCTGCGCTTTCCGATGCGGTCCTGCGCGAGCACAACTCGGACTAGCGCAACAGGTGTATCAGAAGGCACAATAGAAACGCACGAAACAACTGCAACTTCGGTAGCCGCCAGGTCGTTGGGGAAGACGTCCCTAGTGGAGCCGAAGGAGGCAGCGATGCGTGCGTCGAATCAGTTTGCCGACGCGACGACCGGCGTGGTGTATGTGCACGCCGCACCCGCGGCGGTGTGCCCACATGTCGAGTGGGCGTTGTCGTCGACCCTGAATGCAGGGGCGAACTTGAAGTGGACGCCGCAGCCGGCCATGCCCGGCCAGCTGCGCGCGGTGACCAACTGGCGGGGCCCGGTCGGTACGGGGGCTCGGCTCGCCAATGCCCTGCGGTCCTGGACCGTGCTGCGGTTCGAGGTCACCGAGGATCCCAGTCCCGGCGTCGACGGCCAGCGCTTCTGCCACACCCCGCAGCTTGGGTTGTGGAGCGGGGCGATGAGTGCCAACGGCGACATCATGGTCGGCGAGAATCGGCTGCGGACGCTGATGCGGGCGGGGGCCGACACATTGGCCGCCGAGTTGGACACCGTGTTGGGCACCGCGTGGGATGAGGCGCTCGAGCCCTACCGCGACGGCGGGGACGCCGGTGAGGTCAGCTGGCTGAGCCGGGGAGTCGGGTAGCCGCCCGGTGGCTGGCGGGCCGGCGCAGCGCCGCTACGTCCGTTGCTGCTGAACCCCTGCCGCCGCGGCTTCTGTCAGGCCGACGGTTCGTTCTCACTCACCCGCCGCGCCACCTCGTCGGCGAGTTGCGCGAGCGGGACGTCATGTATTGAGGCGCGCGTCTCGATCGGAATCCCGACCTCTTCGGGTTCGAGATAGCCGGCCGCCAGCAGCGCCTCGATCGGTGAGCGTTGGTAGCTGCGGGCCACCGCGATGGCGGTGTCGGCCTTCGGCCTGCTTTTGCCCAGCATCCAGTTGCACACCGACAGCCGGGTGATGCCGATGCGCGCGGCGATCTGAGCCTGGGTCTGGCCGCGGGCGATCCGCCGGAGGTACTCCGGCCAGGTCTCGACCGCCTGCCCGTTGCCGGTCGACGGGGCCTGGACCGACCTCAGCAGCCCATGGCTACGACTCGCACCGCGCATGGCGATCAGTGTCACCCCATCGGTGCACGACGTAGTGAGTAGTTCACTACTCGAATCACGGCGTCGACTGACTGATCACCGCAGCGAGTTCCCCGCGTTTGGCCAGCCCCAGCTTGTTGCAGGCCCGGTAGATGTGGCCCTCGACGGTGCGCACCGACATCGTCAGGGCCTCGGCGATCTGCTTGTTGGACAGGCCCTCGCCGACCAGTGTCGCGATTTCGCGTTCGCGGGCACTCAGCGGCAACGGCGAGGAGACCGTCCGGGCCGCCGGGGAGGTGGCCCCGCAGTCCCGCATGATCCGGGCCGCACGCTCACCGGCCGTCAGCCGGGAGCCGCGGCGGCCCTGCTTGTCGAAGGCCAGGGCGGCGTGCGCGGCGGCGTCGCCGGCGGCGAGCAGATCACCGATCGAGGCCAGGCCCTCGGAGACCTCCAGCAGAGTGTCGCCGTCGTGAGCGGTCAGAGCCTTCGCCCAGCGCGCCGCCAGTGCCGCGCGGGGACCGTCGACCAGGCCCGCGAGTTCGGCCAGCCGGGGGCCCCCGGTTCTGTCCCCGAACGCGAGGGCGGTCTGCAGGCACATCACCTCCCGTGCCCACTGACCATGGGAACGCGCCACCTCGGCTCCCTCGTTGGCCACGGCGATCGCTTCGCTGACCCGACCCCGGGCGGCGGCAACCCACGACTCCGCGCGCAACCGCGCCGGTTCGAAGAACTCCCAGGCGGGATGCCGGCAGGCCCGCATCCGGTCCTGCGCCTTCACCGCGGCGTCGGCATCCCCGGACCGGGCAAGAGCCTCGGTGTGGGCGACGGAGAGCAGGTAGTTCACGCCGTTCCAGTTGTTGGCCGACTCGCCTTCGTCGATGGCCCCTCCGAGGCGCCGAACCGCATCGGGCAGGTCTCCTCGGACCAGCGCCGCCAGACCGCCGATTCCGGTCGCGGCGATGGTGGGCAGCCGGGGGATGTTCGCCCACAACCGGCCCACCTCGCCGGCGAGATCCACGAGGTTCGGGATCAGCCCCGACAGCGCCAGGGCATCGGCGTACATGAGGTTCAAGCCGACTGACTGGTAGGCAGCCTGGGGAGATTCGGCGGCCAGCCGGTTACCCTCCGTGGCGGCCTCGATGGCGGCTTCGGTCCGGCCCAGGTCGCCCATGGCGATGGTCAGCCCGGTGGCCAGAACCGCCGCGGGCAAGGCGCTGAGGTGACTGCGTTCAATACCCTCGGCCACAGCGACGGCCTCATCCGGTCGTGCCGCCAAGGCGAGTAGACACACCTGGAACGCCAGCAACGGCTGGGCGAACTCCGGCGGAATGGTCCGCAGTGCGTCGTCGACGATCTGCCATGCCAGCTCCGGCTGGGCGCGCGCACCCAACGCAGATGTCGCGCGTAGCAGCGCCGGCATCCAGGCAACCGCGGGAGGTTGCTCGGCGGGCAGCGTGTCCAGCACCCGGTCGGCCTCGTCGGCCTCGCCGATCCGGGTCAACACCAGGGCGAGCAGCATCCTGGCTTCCAGACCTCCACCGGCGGTCACCGCGCCCTCGGCCAGCCGCCGGGTCAGTGGCAGGTCGAGTCGAGCGAACGCCGCCAGCGCTCCCGGCAGGAACACCGCGGGATCCCCCGGCAGGTCCGACTCCAACAGGAGCAGACCCAGCCGAGCGGGGTCGGTGGTCCCGGCGGACTCCTGCAGCGCCGACGCGACGCGTCCACGTAACCGGGCGCTGCGCACCGTTCCGTTCCGGGCCCGCCGCGCTTCGCCGTACATCGGATGGGCCACGCGGACCATCCCGCTGTCGGACACCGTGATCAATCCCCGCCGCTCGGCATCTTCGACCACGGCCGGGTCGGTCAGTGCGGTCAGGCAGCCCAGTTCCAGGGGCTCGGCGACGGTGACGAGGTCCAGGACCTCCAGGACGTCCGTCGGGGCGGCACCGATCGAGAGCTCCACGACGTCGACCAGGGTCGGCGATGCCGCCATATCGCCGGTCCAGCGCCACTGCCCGGCCTCCGCGGTCAACCGACCCGCGTCCCTCTCCTGCCTGACCAACTCGCGCAGAAACAGCACGTTGCCCTGAGTCAGGTCGCACATCCGTTGGGACGCATCACCGATCAGCCGTCCGCCGAGTACCGACTCCAGCAGGGTGTCGCATTGGGTGCGGGACAGCGGCTGCAGATCAAGCCGGTGCAGCAGCCCGTCCTTCCACAGCGCATTCACCGTCTCGGGAACGGTCTCGCCCGCCCGCACGGTGACGATGACCGTCGCCAGCCGCCGGCGGACCAGTTGGTGGACGACGAACGCCGACAGGTCATCGAGAAGATGGGCGTCGTCGACCATCACCAGCATCCGGGCATCACCGGCCGCGGCGGTCATCGCGTCGATGACGGAGACGACGACGTTGACCGGCTGGCCCCCGGTGTGGCCCATCCATTGCGCGAAAGCGCCGAGCGGAATCGCCCGTGCCGCGGTGGTCCCGGTCACCGGGAAGACACACCAACCCGGCCCGGCCGTCGCGGCGACGGCCTCGCGGGCCAGACGGGTCTTGCCCACCCCGGCACGCCCGAAGATCACCACACCCGAGGAATCGGCCCCACCCCTGAGCGCGTCGGTGACGACACGCATCTCTTCAGTGCGGCCTATGAGAGGCCAGTCCACGGGCGTTGATTTTAGTCTTACCGGAGTTCGAATCGGCTCCAGTCCGGACGTTCACGGTGATCGTCGGGGTCGACCTGGCCCGGTGATTAAGGCCGTCGCCGCCCACATCCGCGATACCGTGGGGATTCCGGCAAGGATTGAGGTGCAAGCCAGATGCTGACCATCGGTAGTGCGACGGCGACGACACTCTTCGCCGCGGGGGCCATCTTCCTGCTCGCCCTGGTCCTGGGTGTGTGGAAGTACCGCCAGATGATCACCAGCCCGAACCATTTCGCGCACCCCTATGTTGACATCGCCCACCGCGCGGCGCTGATGTACTCGTTCGCAACGCTGTTGGTGGCGGTGTTCGTCGAACTCAGCGCCTGGCCGTCATGGGTGAACCTGACGGCTGCGATGACCGTGGTGTTCTTCTTCGTGAGCGCGATCGTCATCTACATCGTCCATGGGGCGCGGCGGGACACCACCAACCAGCTGGAGAACGCCGGTACGGCTACCCATGTCGGGATGTGGGCGTTGATCATCGGCGAGATCGGCGGCTTTGCCGTGCTGCTGGCGGGATTCGTCCGAGCCTGGCTGGGGTAGGCACTCAGGCCCGCGCGGGAACCAGGATCCGCAGCGCGCCCGGTTCCGCCGAGATCTCGGCGGGCAGTGGGCAGACGTAGTCGCCGTCGGCATAGGCGTTGATGCCGGGGCAGTCGACGGTGACGGTCCGCGCCCGGGCGGTGCTGACCTCGTCGAGACCGATGTGGGTGCCCTTGAACACGGTGGGGAACAAGCGGATCAGCTTCGTGCGGGAGTTGGCGCGCACCATGGTGACCTCCAGCAAGCCGTCGGCGTGATCGGCCCCGGGACACATCAGCATCCCGCCGCCATAGCTGCGGGTGATACCGAAGGCGGCCAGGGTGAGGTTGTCGGTCACCTCGCGCTCGCCGTCGAACACCAGACGGAAGGGCAACGGCCGCAGTTGCGAAAGCTCGGCGACGATCGCCAGGTTGTAGCGCATCCGGCCGTGCGGCCAGCGCATCCGGTTGACCCGGTCGCTGACCAGTGAGTCGAATCCGGTGGCGGCGATGGTGCCGAACCAGGTCTGGCTGCCGTCGGTGCCGCGGATGCAGCCCAGGTCGACGGTCTCGGTGTGGCCGGCGACGATGATGTCGACGGCGGCGGCCGGGTCCGAGGTGGGCAACCGGTATTCGCGGGCGTGGTCGTTGCCGGTTCCGGCGGGGACGATGCCGAGGGGAATGTCCTTGCGGGCCAACGATTGCAGCGCGAGCCGGATCACCCCGTCGCCGCCGACGACGACCAGTGCGTCGGTGCCCTGCTCCAGGGCGTCCTCGACGAGTTCGCGGGCATGAGCGGCGTCGCGGCCGACCACCTCCACGACGTCGACACCCCGTTGCTGGAACCGGGCCACCGCGACCTCGGCGGCATGCGGGGCGTTTCCGTGGCCGGCCTTCGGGTTGGTCAGTACGGTCACCCGGGAGATCTGGCGTGTCGGCCGCGACGTGTCGCTCACGGAATCAGCTTGCCGGGGTTGAGGATCCCCACCGGATCGAGGGTCTTCTTGACCGCCCGCATCACCTGGACGCCGAGGTCGCCGATCTCGGCGGTCATCCAGGGCCGGTGGTCGGCGCCCACCGCGTGGTGGTGGGTGATGGTGCCGCCGTTGGCGATGATCGCATCGCAGGCCCGGGCCTTGACGGTCCGCCACTGCTCGGCGACATCCCCGCGTTGCCCGGCGACAACGGTGAAGTACAGCGATGCCCCGGTCGGGTAGACGTGCGAGATGTGACACATGACCAGGGCCGGGGTGCCGCTTTCGGTCAGCGCATCGGTGAGGGCCTTGGTGACGCCTTCCTTCAGCGTCGTGAGATTCGACCACGTCGTCGCGGTTTCCAGGGTCTCGCACAGGGCGCCCGCCGACAGCAGCGAGTCCCGTAGATAGGGCGCATCGAATCGTCCGTTCTCCCAACCCTTCGCGGCGGCCTCACCCAGGGAGGTGCCGCCGCGGGCGGCCAGGAGCGCGCTGGTCTCGGCGTGCCGACTCTCGGCGTGCTCGGGGGTTCCTTCGAACACCGTGATGGCCAGACAGCCGCCGGTGGCGCTCTTCTCTCCGATGCTGTGGGCGGTGGCCAGGTTGATCCCGGTCTCCACCTCGTCGGAAAGCCGCAGCACCGTCGGGCCGGTGCCGGTCTGGATCACCGCGCGGAACGCCTCGGCGCCGGTGGCGAAGTCCGGGAACGACCACGCTTCGTAGCGGACGCATTCCGGTACCGGGTGCACCCGCAGACGCACCCGGGTGATGACGCCGAAGGTGCCCTCGGAGCCGGCGAAGAGTTCACGGAGATCGGGGCCGGCGGCCGAGGCGGGGGCGCGGCCGACGTCGATCACGCCGGCGGGGGTGATCACCCGCATGCCGCGGACCATGTCGTTGAACCGGCCATAGCCCGCGGAGTCCTGACCGGAGGATCGGGTGGCGGCGTAGCCGCCGATGCTGGCAAAGCGGAAACTCTGCGGGAAGTGCCCGATGGAGAAGCCGCGCTCACCGAGCAGGCGTTCGGCCTCCGGCCCGGTGAGACCGGCACCCAGTTCGGCCTCACCGGAGACCTCGTCGAGCCAGTGCAGGGCATCGAGGCGGCGCAGGTCGAGGCTGATGACGGAGTCGAACTCGCCGCGGATCGGGTCCAGGCCGCCGACGACGCTGGTGCCGCCGCCGAACGGGACTACGGCGATGCGATTCCGCGAGCAGTAGTCGAGGACGGCGGCGACTTCGTCGTCGTCACCGGGGAGGACGACGGCGTCGGGCGCGTCCTGCTCGATCTGCCTGCGGCGCAACAGGTCCGGGGTGGACTTGCCGCCGGCACGCAGCAGCCGGTCGCGGTCGGCGGTGCGCACGTACTCATCGCCGACGACGGCCGCCAACCCGTCTCGGTGGGCTGATGTGAGCGCCGACGGTGTCAGTCGCACGTCGTCGATACCCGGTGGGGTAACGTCCTCGCCGGATACCCCGAGGGCGCCTTCGAGCAGCGACCGGATGGCCGGGGAGAGGGGTTTGGCCAGGGCTGGGTCACCCCAGGCGTTCCAGGCCATCGGGGGCAACAGGTCGGTGTGAGCGTCAGCCATGGATTACAGTATTACAGGTGTTGTCAATCAGTAACGTCGATTCGGCCGACGTCGGGGAGCGGATCCTCGAAGCGGCGGCCAGTTGCGTTCGCGACTTCGGTGTAGACCGGGTGACGCTCGCCGAGATCGCCCGCCGGGCCGGGGTCAGCAGGCCTACCGTATACCGGCGCTGGCCGGACACGCGGACCATTCTGGCGTCGCTGCTGACCGACCGGGTGATCGGCGCCTGGAACGACGCCCCGATGCGCGGTCACGGCCGGCAGGCACTGGTGGACCGCATCGTCGACGCGGCCCGCCGGGTCCGCGAGGACGATCTGATTCTCACCGTGCTGCGGGCCGCCCCGGAACTGGCCATGGTCTACATCGCCGACCGGCTCGGCACCAGTCAGCAGGCGCTGATCGACGTGCTGGCCGGTGAGTTACGCAATGCCCAGCGCGACAACAGCGTTCGTCGCGGGGACCCGCGCCGGCTGGCGGCGATGGTGCTGCTGATGACCCAGTCCGTCGTGCAGTCGGGGCAGATCGTCGCGCCGATTCTCGACGCCGCCGAGCTGGATGCCGAACTGTCCCATGCTTTGAACGGATACCTCACCGGGAGCCCGAATGACTGATCTGACCGCACTCAACGCCGCCCGGCGCAGCGCCGAACTCGCCGCGCTGGGGGACAACCCGGCCGTCGACCTCGTGGTGATCGGCGCCGGGATCACCGGAGCCGGAATCGCCCTGGACGCGGCCAGCCGTGGCCTGTCGGTGGTGCTGGTGGACAAGCACGACCTGGCGTTCGGCACCAGCCGGTGGAGTTCGAAACTGGTGCACGGCGGCTTGCGCTATCTGGCCACCGGCAATGTGGGCATCGCCCGGCGCAGTGCCCTCGAGCGGGGGATTCTGATGACCCGGACCGCCCCGCATCTGGTCAGCGCGATGGCGCAATTGGTGCCACTGCTACCGGGGATGAGTCGCGGCCAACGCGCGCTGGTGCGGGTGGGTTTCCAGGCCGGCGATGTGCTGCGGTTGCTGGCCGGCACCAAATCCTCGGTGCTGCCGCGGCCGCGCCGGATCAGCGCGCAGGAGGCGATCGCGATGGCGCCGACCGTCCGCCGTGAAGGCCTCGACGGCGCACTGCTGGCCTTCGACGGCCAACTGATCGACGATGCCCGCCTGGTGGTCGCGGTGGCGCGTACCGCGGCCCGGCACGGCGCTCGGGTGCTGACCCGGGTCGCCGCGTCCGAGGCGACCGGATCGTCGGTGCGGCTGACCGACGAGCTGACCGGGGAATCCCTCGACGTGCGCGCCCGGGTGGTGATCAACGCGACCGGGGTGTGGGCCGCCGAGGTGGACTCGTCGATCAAGCTCCGTCCGAGCCGCGGCACCCACCTGGTCTTCGATGCCGCCGTGTTCGGCAATCCCACTGCGGCCCTGACGATCCCGATCCCGGGGGAGACCAACCGGTTCGTGTTCGCGATGCCCGAACAACTCGGTCGGGTTTACCTGGGGCTGACCGACGAAGAAGCCCCCGGGCCGATTCCCGATGTGCCGGAACCGACCCCCGCCGAGGTGGACTTCCTGCTCGACACCGTCAACACCGCGTTGCAGACCACGCTGACGCCCGCCGACGTCTCCGGCGCGTATGCGGGGTTGCGGCCGCTGATCGACAGCGGCGGCGGTGAGACGGCCGATCTGTCCCGCGACCACGCAGTGCTGGAGAACGACTCCGGACTGTTCAGTATCGTCGGCGGCAAGCTCACCGAATACCGGTTGATGGCCGAGGACGTCCTGGACCGCGCGGTGTCCGCCCGCGGCCTGCATGCCGGACCATGCCGGACCAAGGATCTGCCCCTCGTCGGCGCCCCTGGTAAAGGTATTGCCGTACCGGGCTTCTCGGGGCGGCTGCCGGCGTCGCTGTTGGCACGCTACGGCTCGGAAGCCCCCGGGGTCATTGCCTCGGCTCGGTGCGACCGCCCGTCCGAACCGGTGGCGGAGGGTATCGATGTCACGAGGGCGGAGTTCGAGTTCGCCGTCACCCACGAGGGTGCGCTGGACGCCGGAGACATCCTGGACCGGCGCACCCGGATCGGCTTGGTGGCCGCCGACCGGGACCGTGCACTGGCTGCCGCTGAGGAGATCCTGAGCGCCTCGAACTAGACCTGCGGTCGCGACGCGAGCAGACGCTAACTCGCACCGACACGCCGTCGCTGATGTGAGTTTGCGTCTGGTCGCGAGGGGAAAGGCGCCCTACAGCGGGATGTTCTTGTGCCGTCCGCGGCGCATCGGCGCCTCGGCAAGTGCCCGGGTGAGCTTGCTGCGGGTGTGCGCGGGGTCGATCTTCTCGTCCACCACACCGAGTTCGATGGCGCTGTCCACACCGCCGGCGATCCGCTCGTGCTCGGCGGCGAGTTCCTCGTGCAGGGCCTCACGCTCGTGCTCGGGCGCGGCGGCCAACTTCTTCTTGTGCAGGATGCCGACGGCGGCCTTGGCGCCCATCACGGCGACCTCGGCGTCCGGCCAGGCGAACACCTTCGTCGCGCCGAGGGAGCGGGAATTCATCGCGATGTAGGCCCCGCCGTAGATTTTGCGGGTCACCAGCGTCACCCGCGGCACCGAGCACTCGCCGAAGGCGTGCAGCAGTTTGGCGCCGCGTCGCACCACGCCGCCCCACTCCTGGTCCACGCCGGGCAGGTATCCGGGCACGTCGACGATGACGACCAGGGGGATGCCGAAGGCGTTGCACAGCCGCACGAAACGGGCGGCCTTCTCCGCGCTCTCGGAGTTCAGGCAACCGCCGAGGCGCAGCGGGTTGTTGGCCAGCACGCCCACGGTGCGCCCGGACAGCCGGCCCAGGCCGACCACCATCGACGGGGCCCACTTGGACTGGAACTCCTCGAAGGGGCTGTCGGCGTCCAGCAGCGCTTCGACCAGTGGATGCACGTCGTAGGCCCGCCGCGGGGACTCCGGCAACAGGGCGTGCAGGTCGACATCGCCGGCCTCGGCCTTGGCGCGGTCGAAATGGCCCTGCTGACAGAAGTATCCGACCAGTCGGCGGCCGCGGGCGTAGGCGTCGAGTTCGTTCTCGGCGACGATGTGGCACACGCCGGACTTGCGGTGGTGGGTGTCGGGGCCGCCGAGGGATTCCATGTCGACGTCCTCGCCGGTGACGCTGCGCACCACGTCGGGCCCGGTGACGAACACCCGTCCCTCCGGGGCCATGATCACGACGTCGGTGAGCGCGGGGCCGTAGGCGGCGCCGCCGGCGGCGAATCCGACCACCACCGAGATCTGCGGGATGTGCCCGGAGGCGCGGATCATCGCCTCGAAGACCAGGCCGACGGCGTGCAGGGCGCGAACACCCTCGGCCAGTCGGGCACCACCGGAGTGCCAGATGCCGACGATCGGGCTGTGCTCCTCGATGGCGAGGTCGTAGGCGTTGACGATGTGCTCGCAGCCCTCCACGCCCATCGCGCCGCCCATCACCGTGCCGTCGGTGCAGAACGCGATGGTCCGCACCCCGTTGACGGTGCCGGCGGCAGCCAGGATGCCGGAACGATCACGCTCGTGCAGCAGTTCGACGCTGCCGTCGTCGAAGAACGTGCGCAGCCGCAACAGTGGGTCGCGGGGGTCGAGTGTCTCGCCAACCGCTTCCGGAGCCATGATCGTCATGCGGATTCCTCCTGGTCAGTGTTTCCGGGCTGGGTCAGTACTTGCCGAATGCGATCGCGACGTTGTGGCCGCCGAAACCGAATGAGTTGTTCACCGCGTAGCGGTAGTCGCCCGTCCGTGGCTCGCCGGCCACCACGTCCAGGTCGATCTCCGGGTCGAGATTCTTCAGGTTCAGCGTCGGGGGGATGACGCCGTCGCGCAGGGCCAGCACGGTCAGGATGGACTCGACCGCGCCGACCGCCCCCACCGAGTGGCCCAGTGCCGACTTGGGGGCGTACACCGCCGGCCGGTGGCCGCCCATCGCGTTGTTGATCGCCTTGCCCTCGGCCACGTCGCCGACCTGGGTGCCGGTGGCGTGGGCGTTGATGTGGTCGATGTCGCTGGGCTGGAGGCCGGCCAACTCGACCGCCCGGCTGATGGCGTGGGCGGCCCGTTCCCCGTTGGGATCGGGCGCCACCAGATGGTGGCCGTCGGAGGTGACCGCGGCACCCATGATCCGGCCGAGGATGGTGGCGCCGCGAGCCTTGGCGTGCTCCTCGGTCTCGATCACCATCAGCGCTCCGGCCTCGCCGAACACGAAGCCGTTGCGATCCCGGTCGAAGGGCCGGCAGGCACCGGCCGGGTCATCGTTGGTGTTGGACAGCACGATGCGCATCTGGGCGAAGCCGGCGATGGGCACCGCCTCGATCTTGGTCTCGACGCCACCGCACACCGCGATGTCCGCCTCGCCGTAGACGATGTTGCGCCACGCGTTGGCGATGGCCTCCGAGCCCGACGCGCAGGCCGCGACCGGGGTGCACACCCCGGCCTTGGCCTGGAGTTCCAGACCGACCACCGCGGCCGCGCCGTTGGGCATGTACATCTGGACGACCAGCGGTGACACCGCCCGAAGTCCCTTCGCCCGCATACCGTCGTAGGCGAAGACCAGCTCCTCCGAGGACCCCATTCCGGTGCCGATGGACACCATCAGCCGGCGGGTGTCGACCTCGGGGGATCCGGCGTTCTGCCATACCCGCCGGCCGACGACCGTCGACATCTTCTGCAGGTATGACAGCCGCCGGAGTTCCACCCGGGACAGTTCGGAGTCGAAATCCTCCAGCAGGTGCCCGCCGATCCGGACCGGCAGGTTGTACTCCTCGACGAAGGGATCCTCGAGCTTGCGAATCCCGCTCTCGCCGTTGAGAAGTCTCTTCCAGGTGCCTTCCGCATCAACCGCCAACGCGGTCGTCATCGCCACGCCGGTGACGACCACGTCGGGGAGACCGTTGCCCGTTGTCAGCGGTGCCATGGGTACCTGAATTGCCTTTCGTCGTGCTTGCCTCGGAGGAGTGCCGTCCTCAGTAGCGCCCGAACGCGATCGCCACGTTGTGACCACCGAACCCGAACGAGTTGTTGATGGCGTACTTGTAGTCGCCATAGCGGGGTTCGCCCGCGACGACGTCCAGGTTGATCTCCGGATCCGGCGTCTCGTAGTTGAGCGTCGGGGGGATCACACCATCACGCAGAGCCAGCACGGTGAGGATCGACTCCAGGGCGCCGACCGCACCGATCGAGTGGCCCAGCGCCGACTTGGGCGCGTAGACCGCGGCGTGGTCCACCCCGGCCACCCGCAGCGCGTTGGCCTCCGCGACGTCACCGATGGAGGTCGACGTGGCATGGGCGTTGACGTGGTCGATGTCCTTGGCGGACAAGCCCGCCAGTTCCATCGCCCGGGTCATCGCCCGGCCGGCCCGCAGGCCGTCCGGGGCCGGGGCCACCATGTGGAAGGCATCGGACGTGATGCCCGCGCCCAGCAACCGGGCCAGCGGCGTGGCGCCGCGGGCCTTGGCATGCTCCTCGGTCTCGATGATCATCAGCGCGCCGGCCTCGCCGAAGACGAATCCGTCACGGTCCTTGTCGAACGGACGCGAGGCCCGCGCGGGCTCGTCGTTGCGGGTCGACATCGCGCGCATCATCGAGAAGGCCGCGATCGGCAGCGCCTCGATCATGCCCTCGACGCCACCGCAGACGGCGATGTCGGCGTCACCCATGACGATCTGCCGCCAGGCGTGGGCGATGGCCTCCGACCCCGACGAGCAGGCCGACACCGGGGTGATGACCCCGGCCCGTGCCCCCAGTTCGAGGCCGACGACCGCCGCCGCGCCGTTGGGCATGATCATCTGAACGGCCAGCGGCGACACCTTGCGAATGCCGCCCTCGTTCATCAGGTCATAGGTCTCGACGATCTTCTCGCCGCCTCCCAGTCCGGTGCCGATGACGACGGCGAACCGGTCCGGGTCGACCTCGGGGTTGCCGGCCGACTCCCACATGCGCTTGGCGAGGAATTTCGACATGCGCTGGACGTAGGACATGCGTCGCATGTCGAGCCGTCCCATGTGGTCGTCGATCGGGTCGACGAGGTGTCCGCCGATACGAACCGGAAGGTCCCACTTGGTGACGAAATCGTCCTCGAGGACCCGGATCCCGCTCTCGCCGGCCAGCAGGCTCTTCCAGGTGGAGTCGACGTCGGCCCCGAGCGCCGTGGTGGCCTCGACTGCGGTCACCACGACGTTCGGGAACCCACCGTTGCCGGTGGAAGGCCCGGAATAGGAGGGGGCGGACATTGTCACTTCTCCGTAGCGAACTTCTCGCGCAGAGCGGCGGCGGCCTCGGGGTTCTCCTCTTCCAGCTTCTGGATGTAGGCGACCACGTCACCGACGGTGCGCAGGCCGGCGAGGTCCTCGTCGGGGATCTTCACGCCGTACTTGTCCTCGGTCTGCACCGCGATCTCCACCATGGACAGCGAGTCGATGTCCAGGTCGTCGACGAAGGACTTCTCCGGGGTCACCTCAGACGGCTCGATACCGGTGACCTCTTCGATGATCTCGGCGAGACCGGCGATGATTTCTTCTTGACTGGCGGCCACTGTGTGGCTCCCTTCCACTTGTGATGTCCCTGAACTGCCGTTGTGCAGTCCGGGCGAAACACGGGCGTGCTTCGGTGTTTGTCCTGGTTGACGATCGGTTGCTACAGCTCCGACAGTCCGTCCAGATCTGCGGGGGTCTTGACGGCGTGCGTCGCGACGCCCCGAAGTTCTCGTTTGGCGATACCCGTCAACGTTCCCGCCGGGGGGAACTCGACGATCGCGGTGGTGCCCAGCGAGCGTATGGTCTCCGTACACAGGTCCCAGCGCACCGGCCGGGTCAGCTGCGCGACGAGCTTCTCCATGGCGTCGGCACCCGACGCGACGGGCCGGCCGTCGACGTTGGAGAGCAGCGTGGTGCTGGGGTCGTGGGCGGTCACCGTGGCGGCGGCCGCGGCGTACCCGTCGAGCGCGGATGCCATGTAGTGGGTGTGGAACGCCCCGGCGGTGGCCAGCGCGCGTACCCGGGCCTTGGCCGGCGGATCCTCGGCGAGCTTCTCCAGCGCGGCCACCGCGCCGGCGGCGACGATCTGGCCGGCGGCGTTGCGGTTGGCCGGGATGAGCTCGAGGGCTTCCAGTCGCGCCAGGACCTCGTTCTCGTCACCGCCCAGGACGGCGGACATCCCGGTGGGCTCGACGGCGCAGGCCTTGGCCATCTCCGCACCGCGTACCGCGGCCAGGGTGACCGCGTCGTCAGCGGAGATGACGCCGGCGATGGCGTAGGCCGCGATCTCTCCGACGGAGTGTCCGGCGACGACGGTGGTGGTCGGCAGTCCGCGGGAGGCGAGCTCACCGAAGGCCAGCAGGGTCGTCGCGACGACGAGCGGCTGGGTCACGGCGGTGTCGGTGATCTCTTCGGCGGATGCCGTGGTGCCCAGCCGGGCCAGATCCAGGCCGCTGAGTTCCGACCAGCGCGCGATGCGGTCCGCCGCACCGGGCAGCTCAAGCCATTCGGCGAGCATGCCTGGGGTCTGCGAACCCTGTCCGGGCGCAAGCAAAGCAATCACATGTTTAAGAGAACACTGTGAACGGCCGTTTTCGGGGTGTGCGACTTTATGAACCTTGTCTTAGGTTTTTGTGGAGAACCTACAAAGTTGCCCGGCGTTGCGATGGTGCCGTCGCATTTCCGTGACAACGGGGCGGCCCGGGCTCGGCCTCAGGTGCCCACCAGGGGTGGAACCCGTTGCGCAGCCGCGACGTTTGTACTGGTCTGTGCAGGTGTTTGCGGGGATGCGGGGTAGCCCAGTCGTCCGACGGTGGTGGCCACTCGCAGCACATAGGAATCGCGCGGGACGGTGGGATCGCGGCCGGTGACGTCGGCGATCCGGCGCAGTCGGTAACGGACCGTATTTGGATGAACGAACAGTTTCCTGGCGCAGGCCTCAACGGCGCCGCCGCTGTCGAGGTAGGCGTCGAGGGTCTCCGAGAGTGCCGGCCCGGCGTCGGCCAGGGGGCGGGTGATCTCGTTGTAGAGGGCGGCGACCGCGGAGGTGTCGCCGAGCAGGGCGCGTTCGGGCAGCAGTTCCCGGGCCGCCACCGGCCGGGGTGCCCCACTCCAGCCGGCCACCGCGTTCATCCCGGAAATGGCCTCGCCGGCGCTGAGGTAGGCGGCGGTCAGCATGGGCGCGGTCGGTCCGATCACCACCGGTCCGGGGGAGAACGCCTCCAGCAGGTCGCCGAGGAACCTGTCGGTGGGGGTGATGGGCCCGGAGACGATCACGATCAGCCAGGTGCCGTGGATATCGGCCAGCGCGGCCCGGTCGTGGCGGGCCGCGATCTCCCGGACGTCCTCACCGGCGGAGTCCTCCCGGCCTGGTGACGGGGTGCCGACGAGGACGGTGGTCGGAGCGGTGGTGTCCCAGTTCAGAGCGGCGGCGCGGGAGAGCAGCTCCGGTCCGGTGTCGCCGCGGACGACGGCGTCGACCACGCTGGCCTCCATCCGGCTGTCCCAGGATCCGCGGGCCTCGGCGGCGTCCGCGTAGGCGCTGGCCGCGGCGAAGGCGAGGTCGCGGCTGTACCGCAGAATCCCCACGGTCAGTGCGGTCAACTGCTCGGAGTTGCGGGCGACCATCGGGACGACCTGCTCGAAGTACTCCATCGTGACCCGCACCATGTCGACGGTCTGGGCCAGGGCGATCCGGCGGGTCAGGTTCTGCGGGACGAGTTCGAAGGCCTGCGCGGTGTAGCCCACCTGGCTGCTGGGGTCGCGCATCCATTCGGCGAAGTTGACCACCGCCGCCTGGACCACCAGTTGGACGCTGGCCCGCTGGGAGGCCGTCAGGTCGGCGAAGAACGGCAGCCGCTGCTGCATGGTCTGGACGGCCTCGGTGGCCAGCCGGCCGGAGTAGCCCTTGAGCCGGCGCAGGGTGGCGTCGGGAACATCGGAGAGCAGCGCGAGGGGCGCGGCGCCGGCGTTCAGTCCGGCGGCGAATCCGTTGTCAGGCACACCTAAAAGCTACGCCGATTTTTGGCCGGATCTACCAAGAGCGACTGGTTCGTTGCCGTATGCCGCGCGTTCATTGAGGAACCACGCAGACGAAACGCGAGTGGACCTCTGCGTGACTCCTCACTCGGCGCCTAAGCGACCCGTCGCTTACGCGACTCCGGGTCTGATGTCGTCGCCTAAGCGACTCCGGGATCGCTCGTCTGCGCGGGGGCGGCCATCACATCGTCGATCCGGTACTCCCGGGCGGCGGCCACCGCCACGGACGGGTCGATCTCGCCGTCGCGGGCCAGGGCCTCCAGGACGGCCACCACCACCGATTCCGCGTCGGTGTTGAAGTAGCGGCGCGCCGCGGGACGGGTGTCGGAGAAGCCGAACCCGTCGGTGCCCAGCGTCACGTAGGTGTTCGGCACCCAGGGGCGGATCTGCTCGGGTACCGCCCGCATCCAGTCGCTGACCGCCACCACCGGCCCGGAGGTCTTCGACAGCACCTCGGTGACGAACGGCACGGGGGCCGGACGTTCGGGATGGCGCAGCGCCTCCTTCTCGGCGGCCACGCCGTCGCGGTGCAATTCGTTCCAACTGGTCACCGACCACACGTCGGCGGCGACGTCCCAGCGTTCGGCCAGCAGATCCGCGGCACGCAGCGCGTCCGGCATGGACACCCCTGAGGCCAGGATCTGCGCGACGCTGGTGCGTTTCTCGCTCGCCGCACGGAACCGGTAGATGCCGCGCAGCAGCGCGTCGACGTCGAGGTTCTCCGGTTCGGCCGGCTGCGGGTAGGGCTCGTTGTAGATCGTGATGTAGAAGTACACGTTCTCGGAGTCCTCGCCGTACATCCGGCGCAGGCCGCTCTCCACGATGTGGGCGATCTCGTAGGCGAAGGCCGGGTCGTAGGCCACCACCGCCGGGTTGGTGGAGGCCAGCAGCAGCGAGTGGCCGTCGGCGTGCTGCAGACCCTCACCGGTCAGGGTGGTGCGGCCGGCGGTGGCGCCGAGGACGAAGCCGCGGGCCATCTGGTCGGCCGCGGCCCAGAACCCGTCGCCGGTGCGCTGGAACCCGAACATCGAGTAGAAGATGTAGACCGGGATCATCGGCTCGTCGTGGGTGGAGTACGACGTCCCGACCGCGGTGAACGAGGCGGTGGAGCCCGCCTCGTTGATGCCCTCGTGCAGGATCTGCCCGGTTTCGCTCTCCTTGTAGGCGAGCATCAGCTGGGCGTCCACCGCGGTGTACAACTGCCCGTTGCGGTTGTAGATCTTCAGCGTCGGGAACCAGGAGTCCATCCCGAAGGTGCGGGCTTCGTCGGGGATGATCGGCACGATGCGCGGGCCGATGTTGCTGTCGCGCAACAACTCTTTGAACACCCGGACGGTCGCCATGGTGGTGGCCACCTCCTGGTGGCCGGACCCGGTCTTGACCGGGGCGTAGACGTCACTCGGCGGCAGCGTCAGTGGACGGGACTTGGCCCGCCGCTCCGGCAGGAAGCCGCCCAGCGCCCGGCGCCGGTCGAGCAGGTAGCGGATCTCGGGTGACTCGGTGCCGGGGTGGTAGTACGGCGGCAGGTAGGGGTTCTCCTCGAGTTGGGCGTCGCTGATCGGGATGCGCATGACGTCGCGGAAGTCCTTGAGGTCTTGCAGCGCAAGCTTTTTCATCTGGTGGGTGGCGTTGCGGCCCTGGAAGTGCGACCCGAGCGTGTAGCCCTTGATCGTCTTGGCCAGGATCACCGTCGGCTGGCCCTTGTGCTCGGTGGCCGCCCGGTAGGCGGCATACACCTTGCGGTAGTCGTGCCCGCCGCGCTTGAGGCTCCAGATCTCGGCGTCGGACATGGTGGCGACCAGGGCCTTGGTGCGCGGGTCCCGGCCGAAGAAGTGGTCGCGCACGTAGGCGCCGTCGTTGGCCTTGTAGGTCTGGTAGTCCCCGTCGGGGGTGGTGTTCATCAGGTTCACCAGCGCGCCGTCCTTGTCGGCGTGCAGCAGGGCGTCCCACTCGCGGCCCCAGACCACCTTGATGACGTTCCAGCCGGCACCGCGGAAGAAGGACTCCAGTTCCTGGATGATCTTGCCGTTGCCGCGCACCGGGCCGTCGAGGCGCTGCAGGTTGCAGTTGATGACGAAGGTCAGGTTGTCCAGCGCCTCGTTGGCGGCCACCTGGATCAGGCCGCGGCTCTCCGGCTCGTCCATCTCGCCGTCGCCGAGGAACGCCCACACGTGCTGGTCGGAGGTGTCCTTGATGCCGCGGTCATGCAGATAGTGGTTGAACCGGGCCTGGTAGATCGCGTTCATCGGGCCCAGCCCCATCGACACCGTGGGGAACTGCCAGAAGTGCGGCATCAGCCGGGGGTGCGGGTAGGACGGCAGGCCGCCGCCCGGGTGGCTGTGCTCCTGACGGAACCCGTCGAGCCGGTCCGCGGTCAGCCGGCCCTCGAGGAAGGCGCGGGCGTAGATGCCGGGGGAGGCGTGACCCTGGATGAAGATCTGGTCGCCGCCGCCGGGGTGGGACTTGCCCCGGAAGAAGTGGTTGAACCCGACCTCGTAGAGCGACGCCGACGAGGCATAGGTCGAGATGTGCCCGCCCACGCCGACGCCGGGGCGCTGGGCCCGGTGCACCATGATCGCGGCATTCCACCGGATCCACCGGCGGTAGCGGCGCTCCACCTCCTCATCGCCGGGGAACCAGGGCTCCAATTCGGTCGGGATGGTGTTGACGTAGTCCGTCGACGTGAGCGCCGGGATGGCGACGCGTTGCTCGCCGGCGCGTTCCAGCATCCGCAGCATCAGATAGCGGGCGCGGGCCGGTCCGGAACGCGACAGCAGATCGTCGAAGGACTCCAGCCACTCCGAAGTCTCCTCCGGGTCGATGTCGGGCAGGTACGACGCGACGCCCTCGCGGATGACCCGGACCCGGTCCGTCTCCGGTGCCGTCCCGGAGCCCGGGGTCCTGTCCTGGCCGGCGATCTGGGTCAACTTCGGCTCCTTCGTGGCGTGAGTGACGCTGGGTCAGCGTGGGGTTGGTGGTGCGGGGTTCGACGCACTGCCTATCGTGCCGTAATCGCCGCCGTTGCGGTGGATAGTCGCGAGCATGACGCCACCGTCCGGCAGGAACCCGGTAACGTCTGCGTCTGTGCAGATCACACGCGCCCGGCGGAGGCGTCTCGGGGGCGCGCTGGCCGGCGGTGCTGCGGTCCTCGCCGCGACATTGACCGGCGGGCTGGCCGCCTGCACCTCGGTCACCGGCGGGCAGGGGACCGTCGACGCCGCCGACGCTCCCGCCTACCGCACGTCGATGTCAATGTCGTCATCGCAGGCGGCGGCGAGTTCCAGCGCCCGCGAATCGGAGCGGCAGGCCTCGCTGACCACGCAAGCGATGCGCAACAGCTGCGAAACCCTCGCCACGACCAGCGCGGATGCCATCGCCGCCGTCAACGCCTACGTCGACGCCTACAACGGGGAGGGCGGCACCGTCGCGAGTACCGAGGGCCCGGCCATCGACGCCCTCGACCAGAGCGCGCAGGCAGTGGAGAGCAGCCTCACCGACGTGATCCCGCCGGAGTTGCGGGATGCGTTGGCCGGCTGGGTCGACGGAGCCTACGCCGCGGCGGCCGCGATCGCCAACCAGGCGTCGCCGTCGGAGTTCAACACCGTCATCAAACAGATCAACGATGCCCGTTCCACGGCGTTGCGGATGTGTGACGCCACCTACCGATAGCCGCACCGGATCGGTGCTGACGGCCTTGTCGTGCAACGATAAGCCCCACAATTTCAAATCAGGGCAGCCTGGACCAGAGCAGAAGGAGAGCACCAGACGTGGTCGCCGCGGGTGGCAGCGGGCCTAACTACGCCCAGAGGCTGGGGATCGAGTCCGATCAGATCGTCCAGGAACTGGGCTGGGACGAGGACTGTGACGAGGACATCAGCGCCGATGTGGAAGAGGCCTGCGGCAGCGAACTCCTCGACGAGGACGCCGACGAGGTCGTCGATGTGGTGCTGCTGTGGTGGCGCGACGGTGACGGCGATCTGGTGGACCGCCTGATGGACGCGATCGCCCCGCTCGGGGAGGACGGCGTCATCTGGGTGTTGACTCCCAAGACCGGCAAGCCGGGTCACGTTCAGCCGGCCGAGATCGCGGAGTCCGCGCCCACGGCGGGGCTGATGCAGACGTCGTCGGCGAATCTGGGCGGATGGACGGGCAGCCGGCTGGTGCAGCGCAAATCGAAGGCAGCGGGGAGGCATTCATGACGATCGCGGTCGGTAACGAAGCCCCCGACTTCACCCTGAAGGATCAGGACGGGCAGCCCGTCACGCTGAGCGACTTCCGGGGCAAGAAGAACGTCCTGCTGGTGTTCTTCCCGCTCGCCTTCACCGGCATCTGCCAGGGTGAGCTCGACGAGATCCGGGACAATCTCGGCGACTACGACAACGACAACACCGTGACGCTGGCGATCTCGGTGGGCCCGCCCCCGACGCACAAGATCTGGGCCACCGAGAGCGGTTTCACCTTCCCGGTGCTGTCGGATTTCTGGCCGCACGGTGAGGTGGCCCAGGCCTACGGGGTGTTCAACTCCGCTGCCGGGTTTGCCAATCGCGGCACGTTCGTGGTCGACCGTGCCGGGGTGGTGCGTTTCGCCGAGTGCAAGGAGCCCGGTGAGGCGCGCGACCAGAAGGTGTGGACCGAGGCGCTCGCCTCGGTGTCGTCCTGATGGCCGGGGCCCGCGATGTCGGCCTGACGGCCGGGGCCCGCGGTGTCGGCCTGATCGGTCCGATTTCCTAACCCGTGCTTCCGGCGGGTAACCTGCCTCTGCTCCGGGCACGAGCCATTTCGCGGGGCGACGGGCGTGTAGCTCAGTGGTAGAGCTCTGGTTTTACACACCAGCGGTCGGGGGTTCGAAACCCTCCGCGCCCACCAATAAAGCGACGGCTCAGCCGATGTCCTCCGCATGAGACGTTGCCCGCCCCGTCAAATTTCTCCAGGCTGTTGTGGGTGGGCCGAATGTACCGTCGGCGCATGGTTCGGCGGGGGCAGCAAGGCAAGAAGCAATTGCGCCAGGCGCGGCGGGATTTGGCGAAGCAGTTAGACGATGGACGCGGACAGTATCTGCCGCCCAAGCGCACTGAGTGTCATGAGCGCAGTTGGCAAACGCCAGGTGACGATCTCTGCACGCTTCGTCTTGACAACCACACCTGGATGCAAGGTGGTGTGCTGGTCGACTTCGTCATCAACTTGCAGGTGCTTTCCACGGATGGCTGGGTGACCGTCGAATACATCGACTGCTGCCACGGCCATTGTCACCATCATTCGCAAAATGGGACAGATCCGGCCACGATCCTCTGTCTCGACACGGTGGACGACGTGCGTGCAGCGTTCCGTGCGGCGCAGCTTGTCATCTATGAGCGATTGGCTAGCATCCGGACATGAGGGGAAGATGACGAAAGTGGATTCAGACCGGATTGACCTGTTCCGTCGTGAGGTCGACTGGAACATCGCCTGTGGTGCACTTGCAGAAGTTGACCTACCGGTAACCAGCAACGACGGTGGCTGCCCCGTAGTTGTGGCTTTCGATGACGAGCGTTTCTCGGTTTTGCTCGGACGCCTGCGGGCTGTGGGTGGTTTCGCCAATGTGTTTGTCAAAGACGCCAAGGGCGCAGTTCGGGCCGCTTCGGTTATGGCTGAACTGTGTGCCGTTGCCGTGCCCGGCGATCGCCTCGTGGGGGAGGACGTGCCGGGAGCCGGCGCCACCGTGGGGATGTTTCTGGACTACGTGGAACGCCATCCCAACGGTGTCACCGTCTCTGCGGCGGTTGGGCCTTCGGCGTGCGCGCGGGACGCTCGGAGGGTCGACCTCGCAGCCGCGGGGTCCTGACAGCGTCGTCAGCCTCGCCGCCCTGCGCGTTCAGCGAAGGCGTCGAGCGCAGCGAGGACTTCAGGGGAACGCCACACCCGGTGGCGGGGTCCATTGGTCGACTCGGTGAGGATCCCCGCCTCGGCGAGCGGATTGAGGTATCGGTGCGCATTGGTGGAGTCGATGCCCAACTCCTGCGCCAGTAACGCAGCGTTCACGACCGGACGCCGGGTCAACAGTTCGGCGACGCGCCATACCGCCGAGTCGGATCGCGCGGTGACCATGCCGTTCCAGCGCTCTCGGATATCGCGTAGGTCGGCGACCAGCTGCCGTCCGTTCGCCAGGGCTCGGACGGTGGCCCGCGTGAAGCAATCAACGATCGGCACGGCGTCACCGTCGCGGTAGCTCGTCAACGCGGCGAAGTAGGCGCCGGTGTCGGTCAGCAGCCCGGCCGAAACCGGCACCGTCACATGGCGAGTCACGCCCTTGTTGCGCAGCATGGCTTGAACCAGTGCGCGGCCCGTGCGGCCGTTTCCGTCCGTGAAGGGGTGAATGGTCTCGAACTGGGCATGGCCCACCGCGATTTGCGGCAATGTCGGTACGTCGGCGCGCCGCGTGAAGGCGATCAGGTCGTCTATCGCCTTCGGGATGATCTCGTGGCGTGGGCCGACGAAGGTCGCGCCGACGGGGGTGGAACCGCCGCCGATCCACACCGGCTCGGTGCGAAATTCGCCGGGGGAGTGGCGTGGCTCGTTTGCCATCAACGCGCGGTGCATCGCCAGGATGGCGTCGGCGCCAACCGTGTCGGAGAGGGTGATCGCCGCGTGCATCGCGGCAGTGTTCGCAACGATTTTTGGCTCTTCTGACCATTCCGTGGGTCGGTTTCTGGCCTGAGGGGGCGCACGTCGTTGTCGCTTAAGGTTTCTGGCTTGTCAAGGGTCAGATTCCGAAGGAGCGGGCAACGACGTGCGCAATGTGAGGTTATTTCGTGCGCTGCTGGGTGTCGACCAGCGCACCGTGATCGAGGACATCGAGTTCGAGGAACCCGAGGGGTTC
>JAKOYE010000047.1 GCA_029780675.1 Actinomycetes bacterium | reverse complement strand
GCGTCGTAGATCTCGGGGTAGCGGTCGGCGTCGCCGAGCTCGCGTTGGGCGATACCGGACAGGGTGTCGCCACGGTGGACGGTGACCTGGTGCTCGGGTCGGTCGGCTGCCTGATGTGCGGCAGGCAGGTGTAGCACGGTGCCGGGGGTCAGGAAGTCGGGGTGGGATCCCAGCTGCGGGTTGACGGCCAGGATGTCGCGGTAGCGCTCTCCAGACCCCAGGTGGGTCTGCGCGATCGACCACAGGCTCTCCCCGTGGACGACGGTGTGGGTGGGCAAGGAGGAGACCGCGGGCGTCTTCGGGGCGGGGCTGGAATGGGGGGCGTGGTCGCGGACGTCCACCACCATCGTGTTGGCCGGCGCTGCGGCACCCGGGACCAAGCCGGCCGAGGCCACGGCATGGGGGGCGGATGTGGTCAGTGCGATCGCGGGTGCTGCCGATCCGGCGCTGATGAACAGCAGCGCAGCCGCGGCAACCAGGCCACGTACCGCCAGCTGTGGCATCGCCAGTCCGCGTGGAGGGGTGATCGTGATACCGCGCAGCCGCGCCACGATCTCGACCGTGATGAACCAGGTCAGCACGGCCCAGGCGAGCCAGGCGATGACCTTGATGGCCCCAAGTGCCAGGGTGCCGTCATCGGGGCTGGCCAAGCTGCTGCGGATCTGGTCGGCAGAGGGCAGGTGCGTAGGGATCGGGGCGGCTCCCAGGGCGATCAGGGTGATGGGGAGGGCGAGGACGATCCCGACCAGCAGCAGGGTGGCGGTCAGGCCGACCAGGCGGGCGCGCAGGTTCATCGGGCGACACCTCCAACAGCGCGGGTGATGTGGGCTTGGGCGTGCCCGCTCACCGACAGCGAACCGATACCGATGATGGACAAGAACTTGGTCTGATACGTGCTGTTCGTCGTCACGGTGACGGTGTCTGCGGTGGCGGTGGCGGTGCCGGTGACGTCGGTGGTGCCCGCGATGTAGGTCTTGGCGGCGCCGACGGCGGCAGCGGGGTCGGCAATCGCTCCCTGTCCCCGGATCGCGGTGCCGGCATCCAGCTGTTGCCCACCGGCACGGGCGGCCTGGGCGGCGATGTCTTGGCAGCGTTGTTTGGCGTAGACCTGTCCGCACAAGTCGACGGCGACCCCGACCAAGATGATCATCACGACTGCGGACAGGGCCAGCCACACGGTGATCGACCCTCGGTCGCGTTCCACGTCAGGACCGACCAAGCTCGGTCGTGCGCAGGATGTCGTCGATGTCCTCACGGGCGTATTCACCGCTCTCGGTAGGTGTCCAGCGGGGAGGTCACGCTGGCGGTGACCGTATGGGTGCCGGGGATGCCGGGGACCGCGAGGTCGGCCAGGTCGATGACGCAGGTGATCGTGGCCGTCACCGATGCGGGTGTTCCCACGGGGGTAGCGAACCCGGCCGTGTCGACGGTGATGGCCTTGGTGACGCAGTGCACGTCCTGGTTGGTCAACGATGCGGCGCCCGCGGCTTGGGCATCGGCTCCGGCCTGGGCCTGGGTTCGGGCGATCGAGGCTGACCGGGCCGCTGAGGCGGCCGCACTCTGCACGGCCTGGTGAGCGATCGCGGTTCGCCCGGCGAAGATGATCAGCGCGACGAACAGCATGAACGCCGGGACGCCGATGACCGTTTCGATCACCGCCGAGCCGCGCTCCCCCTGCCGTGGGGATTGTGGCGTGGGGAGTTTCATGTGGTCAGCCGTTCTACGGGCAGCGTCGCACTCTGGGTGATCGTCAGGGTCCACCCCGGGATCACGCTCATCGCCTGCCCGGTGACGGTGACCGTGGCCGTGGTGGGCGTGCGTGAGCCGGTCGCTGATGCGGCCTTCAGGACCCCGTCACCGCCGGCGGTCGCCACGAAGTCTCCGGCGGCCGTGGTGCCGGCGGCCACGGTTCCACCTCGGGCGCCGGCAGCCCGAGCGCCTTCCTCGGCGGCGGCGATCGCCACCGTCCGGGCGTGGTAGAACAGCGCCGCCTGCATCCCCAAGAACATGACCGCGAACAGGACCGGCAGCAGCAGCACCATCTGGATGGACACCGACCCGGTCTCGCCACACCTGCGGCTGGCACCTCGGCGGCGCCGGTCGCAGCGGAAGAAACGTTGCAGTGTCACAACCAGCCCTACTTGATGTTGCCGGACTTGGAGGTCACGTAGGCGGTGATGGCGGCCACCACGATGCCGACGATGGCGATCATCGCGATCGCCCACAGCACCTGCTCGATGGTCACCGACCCCCGCTCGGTGTCTTGGTCGATCTTGATTCGGGCGTGCTCGTTCATCTTCACGCCGAGGGTGTGCAGGGTCGCGGCCAGGTAGTGCATGTGGTTCTCCTTCATCTTGATGACGCTTCCGGGGTTCAGGTGAGGGGGTGCCTCGTGAGCTCAGCTGGTCAGCCACCTCCGATCACGCGCAGCAAGGCGGGGGCCACGAGGATGGCCAAGAAGATGACGCCCAGCATGGACATGGGGATGTAGAGACGCTCGACGATCTCGTCGGCCTTGGCTTTCTCCGTAGCCAGCATCGCTGAACGCATGCCGGCGCTGCGGGCCCGCAGGTTGGTGTAGACCTGGGCGCCTTCCTCCCCGGATAGGCGCATGATGTCGGCCAGGTCCTCCAGGTCTGGCAGTCCCAGCTCGCGCGAAAGCGCCCGCAGCGCCTCCCACGGGGCGACGCCAGACCAGCGCGACCGCGCCAGCTCCTCCGACAGGCGCCGGAACACCCAGGAATCGCCGACGGCGGCGGCCTGCTCCATGGCCTGACGCGACCCTGACCCGGAGTTGCGTTCCAGCGCCACCAGGTCGATGTAGGCGCCCAGCGCCCGGTTGAACTCTGCCCGGGCCTTCTTGGCGTCATCGCGGGCGTTGTAGTCAGGAAGGAAGAACATGAAGACGGCGAACACCACCGTGGCCAGGACCGGGATCACGAACGGCAGTCGCAACCCGATCAGGGTGAAGAAGCCGGTCATCAACGGTGGGGTGATCAACCCGACCAGCGCGAACAGCACCTTCTCCCCGTAGAAGCGCGCCAGGGAGACCCGCAACAGGGCCAGCTCCTTGACCGGGGCGCGCACCCAGGCACCGGCCGGGAAGGTCTTCATCGCCCACAACCCGAGCCGCTCCCGCGAGTCCGCCGCGGCCGCTTCGACCTGCGCGGGTCGGCGTTTGGTGTGCTGCGGCGACAACCGTTCCAGGGCGTCTTTCAGGTCTGGCTCGGCCGGGGAGAGCCGCCACAGCAGCAGCGCTACCCCGACGCCGAGCAGGGCTCCGGCCATCAGCGCCAGCTGCATACCGGTGGGCATCATCGCGCTGACGCTTTCGCTGCGGCACCGATGAACCGGGGCAGGGGTTTGCCCATGGCCATCTTGCGCATCCACACCAACGTCGCCACGTACAGCCCGAGCAGCGCCGTCAACAGCAGCTGCCCGAACGGGCTGGCGTACGGACGCACATAGTCACCCGTCATCGCCAGGAACGCCAGCACCCCGACCG
>JAKOYE010000027.1 GCA_029780675.1 Actinomycetes bacterium | reverse complement strand
CGACCCAGATCGGGTCGGTTGCCGGGCCACGGGACGCGTCCCGTTCGCCGAGGTCGCAAAGCACCAGACGGTCGGGCAAGTCGCCGGACGCTACGTGGTGGCGGTGTCGGCGTCCCAGATGCACAAGATGCTCCTGACCTCACACGGGACGCTGCCCAACAAGGACTCGTCCAGCATCTCGATCACGTTTCCCGGACCGGTTCTGTCGGCATCCGCGGGCGGGGCGATCAGCGGGCGTACGGTGACGTGGTCCGACGCCAGCGCATTTCCCTGGATGGCCCTGGAGGCCACCGCCGACCGCAGCTCGATGCCGGATCTGGCGCTCCCCCTCGCGGTGGTCGGCTCTGGCCTGGCCGGTGTCGGCCTGGGGCTGCTGGCCTGGCGGCTCGCCGCCCGACGCGTGGCAAGCGCGGCGGGCAGGCCCGAGGCGGAAGGAGCCGAGCCATGAGGTGGAGGCTCGCGCTCGTTGGCCTGTTGCTGCCGCTCGTCGGCGGGTGCTCGGTGGTCGGCACGGCGGTTATCTCGCCGGACGACATCGTCACGGTGGAGGCGACGATTTGGGAGTCCAGGGACGGACAGAGAGCCTGCACCGGGCTGGCGGACCCGCTCCTCGGACTGTCGGTCCAGCCCCTGACTGATCCCGCCAGCCCCGCACGCAGCGGGTGCCGCGTGAAGGGCAGCCTGCACCTGGTCGCGCTGGCCGTGCCCGACCTCGGGGTGAGCCTCAGGCATACCGGCGATGGCCGTTACGTGCTCATCGCCCCGTCAGGTCTGTGGGACGCGGCCACTCCCTCCGCTGGCAGCCCGGAGTTGGACTTTCGGGTCACCTTCCCCGGACCTGTCATCGAGACTGACCCTGCGGCGTCCGTGGACGGTTCCACGGTGTCCTGGACGGCCCCGCCGGCGCCGGGCCGGGGCCTCGAGGCGGTCAGCCTGGAGGGCGGCCAGCTGCCTCCACTCACCTGGCTGGCCTTCTGGTCGGGGCTGGCCCTTCTAGCTGGAGTCGGCGCGGTGATCGCCTACCAGGCCGTCCGCGCTGCCTGGCGTCGACGTGGCGTCCGGCCGGTGGAGATGAGCCAAGCGACGGCGCCCGACTGGTCCCAGGACTAGGCACGCTCAGGCAGTCGGACGCCGACGAGCCTGTCCCCGGAGGGTTCGATCGCGCGCCGTCCTGCCACCGCTCGCCGCGGACCCGAACGTCTCGGCTCCGGACGCCGACGAGCCGTAGGCTCGCGCTCATGCACCCCCGGCGGCGTTGGGCGGCCGCGTTGGCCGCGTCGGCGGCGTTGCTGTGTCTGGGCGGCTGCACGGTTGACGCCACGTTCGTGATCCATGCCGATGACACGGTGACCGTCGACGTCGAGTCGTGGCAGCGCATGGACGGTGTCGTGTTCGACCAGGAGGGGAACGTTGTCCCTGCCGACGAGCAGGGCTGCTCCAACTTGAAGCACTTCTTGCCAGGACTGCAGTACGAAACCCTCACGGCCGCCTCCGACTTCGTGCCCGTGATCGGCTGCCGGGCCACGGGCACCACGACGCTGGCGGCGATCGATGGCAGGACGCCTTTGGTGCATGTGGGGGACCGCTACGTCCTCTTCGCGTCGCCGACCTGGCGACAGAACTTCGCGAACGACGTGTCGGTCCCGCCGGGGCAGAAGGCCCGACCGGCCCACCTCTCGATCACCTTCCCGGGCCCCGTCGAGTCGACTGATTCCTCGGCGACTGTCGACGGCACAACGGTGACCTGGTCCGACATCCGCCCGTCGGTGGATGTGTCCACCGCTGGCGGGATGGTGTTCTTGACCCCCCTGCAGGCGATCGCCTATGAGGCACCAAATCCCTTCGTCACAGGGCTGATCTCAGCCTTAGGCGCGATCGTCGGAGCGGCCGCTGTGGTCGGGTTCGTCCGGCGTCGTCGCAAGAACGGCCCTGGCCGATGAGAGGCGTCCGGTTGGCCGCCATCGCCACCTCGTTGCTCCTGCTCGCCGGGTGTGAGGCGTCCGGCTCGCTGGTCATCGCGGCTGACGACAAGGTCAAGGTCGATGTCACCGCGTGGGCCGAGGTCGGCGAGGAGGTGTCGGTCGACGAGTACGGCAACGAGACCGCTCTGCCACCGAGGCCGGGCTGCGAGTACCTGTCCATCCAGGTGGAGGGGCTGATCGCTTCCTCAGAGGTCGACGCGAAGAACCCCAAGAGAGTGGGCTGCCATTGGACCGGCGTCACGACAGTGGAGGCGCTCCAAAGCGTGGAACCCGGCGCGGGCACGCTGACCCAGAGCGATTCCCGGACGATCATCCTTGTCAACAGGGACTTCTTCAAGCAGAGCACGCAGTACCTGCCGGACGCGTCGATCCGACCGGTGTTCGATCTGTCCGTCACCTTCCCCGGCCAGGTGCTGGAGCACGACGAGGCATCGACGTTGAGCGGCACGACGGTCCGCTGGTCCGACACCGTCGCCTTGTCCAAGACGGGGATGAGAGTTGCTTCCGTCCGGCCCGGCGACCATCCGTCACCGCCCAGCCTCCTGCCGGTGTTCGGCGCGGGTGGGCTGGTGTTCGGCGGGGCGGCTGCCGGGCTGGTGATCGCTGGCCGCCGGGGACGCCGTCGGCTGGCGCCGTCGGCGTCCGATCAGATCGACAGCCAGCCGGACGCCGACGCGCCGGTCCCCGCGGAGGTTGAACCTGAGCCCGTCTCGGAGCCGCCGGAGACCCCCGAGGACCCCTCGGTCTGGGCGCCGGACGCCGACCGATAGACTCACCCGCATGGCCATTCCCTCCTTCGTCGACCGCGCGACCCTGCACGTCGCGGGCGGAAACGGCGGGCACGGCTGCGCGTCGGTGCACCGCGAGAAGTTCAAGCCCCTCGGTGGTCCCGACGGTGGCAACGGCGGCAACGGCGGATCGGTGATCCTGCGGGTGGACGACAGCCTCACCACGCTGGTCGATTACCACCGCCAGTCGCGCCGCCGCGCTACCAACGGCCAGCCCGGCATGGGCGACTACCGCAACGGCGCCAACGGCGACGACATCGTCCTGGCCGTCCCGGACGGCACGATCGTGTCGGACGCCGACACCGGCGACATCCTCGCCGACCTGGTGGGCCCGGGCGCCGAGG
>JAKOYE010000013.1 GCA_029780675.1 Actinomycetes bacterium | reverse complement strand
GTTCTCGGGCGACGGCACCGCGCGCAAGGCGATGATCTCGGGCTATCTGGTGTCGGGAAAGACCGGCACCCAGACGGACGCGCCGACGATCCTCACCAACGGCTTCACGCCCGACATCGCCGGCTCGGCGATCATCACGTCCGACCCCAAACACCCCGAGGCCATCAAGAACATCCGCTCGGGGCAGGTGCTGCCGCAGTTGGCGGGCCTGCGGGTGCACGGGGCCCACATCGTGATCTCGAGCGGCGGCGGTTCGAACGACTATTACACGGTGAACAGCAAGACGGGTTACACGCTGTCTGGAGGATCCGGCCCGGAGGCGGGCGGCTCGATCTGGCGTCCGACGATGCTCAAGGTGTTGCCGCTGCTGCCCAAGACGGAGTTCGTTCGGCCCAAGGACTCCCCGTATCGGAACGCCCGCACCAACGCGTCGATCGGCAGCATGACGAGTTACTTCGAGCGGCTCCGTCCGCCCCCGCCGCCGGTCACGGTTGCGCCCGCGGCTCCGGCTGCCCCGGCTGCGCCTGCGGCCCCCGCCCCGCCGGCGGCACCCGGGAACCCGTAGCCTTGCGGATCGTCTCAGCTGCAGCGCTCACCCTCGCGGTGGGCGCTGGCTGCGTTGCTTACGGCACGTTCGTGGAGTCGGCCGCGTACCGAGTGCGCCGCTACGACGTCCCTGTCTTGGAGCCCGGCAGCGAGCCCCTGCGCGTCCTGCACTTCTCGGACGTCCACCTGCTGCCCTGGCAGCGCCGTCGCCTCGCATTCGTGGCGTCCCTTGCTGGCCTGCGTCCGGACCTGGTCATCAGCACCGGCGACAACCTCTCATCACCGGACGCCGTGGGCGCCTTCGGCGATGCCCTGGAGCCACTGCTCGGGACGCCCGGCGGCTTCGTCTTCGGCTCGAACGACTTCCAGGGACCTCGATTCCGCAACCCGATCAGCTACGTGTGGAAGACGTCCGCGAAGGAAGCGGGCGAGGCGGCGGTCATGCGTCCGGACGAGGTGCGCGAGGCGCTGGCGTCCGGCGGCTGGCTCGACCTCAACAACGCTCGTGGAACAGTCGACGTCCGCGGACAGACGATCGAACTGCGCGGCACCGGCGACGCCCACGAGTCGCGCGACAAGTACGCGCAGGTGGCCGGACCGCCCGCCGC
>JAKOYE010000011.1 GCA_029780675.1 Actinomycetes bacterium | reverse complement strand
CCACCTCCGCTGCCGCGGCCGGGTTGTCCACGTGCTGGACCGCCACTTCGGCGCGCCGCTCCCCCACCACCTCCAGCACCTGCTCCACCATCGCCGCGGTGGCCCTGGACGTGGTGCGGACTCGTTGCCCCAGCACCAGCCTGCCCGCCTCGAGACGCAACAGCGGCTTGATGGCCAGGGCGGTGCCCAGCCAGGACGCGGTGGCGCCTATGCGGCCACTGCGCCGCAGATTCTCCAACCGCTGCACGACGATGAAGGCATGTACCCGGTCGACCGTCGAAAGCGCCTGCCTGACAACGTCGTCCAGATCAGCCCCATGCGCCGCAGCCCGCGCGGCGGCCAGTGCGACGAATCCACTGCCCATCGCCGCCGATCGGGAGTCGACGACCACCACCCGGCCGCCGAAAGCCCGGGCCGCATGCTCGGCTGAGCCGCAGGTGCTGGACAATTCGGCCGACAGGTGCACGGCGACCACACCGTCGCCTGCGCTGTCGGCAAGTGCCGCTTCGTACGCTGCGGCGAGTTCGGCCGGGGCGGCCCCGACGGTACCCGCCTCACGCTGGTAGAGGTCCGCGGGAAGCTCGTCGATACCATCTCGAAGATCGCGGCCGTCGAGCAGAACGTGCAACGGGACGACGCGAATCCCCAAAGATTGCAAGAGGTTACGAGGCAGCCGCGCCGCCGAGTCGGTCACGGTGACGACCGGCACCGGTCAGGCCCCCTCGACGGTGACACCGGCCTCGGCGAGTGCCTTCAGCATTCGGTCGGCGACCGCACGGTGCGCCTCGAAATTCCAGTGGATCCCGTCCGGGTTACCCCGGCCGGCCAGAACTTCGCCGGCAACGGCCTCCTTGAGGTCGACCAGTGGGACCCCATGGCGCTGAGCCCATTGCGTGATCGCATCCGCGGTCGGCGCCCTGCCGTGGTGGGCGTGACCGTACGCGGGGGCGATGTGCACCGAGGGAAGGCAGGCGACGACCGGGATGCCGGGGCGGTTGAAGTCGATTGCCGCCCTGGTCATCTCCAGATACTCGGCGCTGAGCCGGGGCGGCAGCGCGGAACGCGATACCGGCGAGAGCCGGCGCTGGATCAACCCATAGATGTCACGAACCCGGCGCCGGAGCGCGACCGGCCGCACATAGCGGATGAGTTCGCGCAACGCGGTCGGCAACGGCGACGGCAGCGAATCCATCCCCGAGGTCGCGAAGATCACCGCCCCCGCCCGCGGCAGTGCAGCCCAGGCCCGCGGATCCTGGGTGGCGGCCCACCACACGTCGCGGCACGTCCAGCCGATCCGGCCGATCAGCTCGCATTCCCAACCCAGTTCGGCGGCAACGATATTCGGCCAGATCCGCGGGTCGTCGGCGGGCAGGCCGCCCTGCGGGCCGTAATAGGACAGCGAGTCGGCGAAGACCAGCAGCGTCGCGGGTCGTGGCGCCGACTCAGAGGACATCGTTGGCGACCTGCGCTGAGGCGTTCCACACGTCGAGCCGCCAGCGCAGGTCCCCGAGATCGGCATCGGCCGGCCCATGCCCCGAGAGCTGGGTCCAGCTGGCATTGCCCATACCGCCCAGCGCCGGCCAGCTGTCCACCGGCAGTCCCAGCAGCCGGGCGGTGAGGGCCGCGATCAGCCCGCCGTGGGTGACCAGAACAACCGGCCGTTCGCAGTCGTCGGCACCCCAATCCGGCTCAGCGTCCACCAGCTCGGCGACCAGTGGCCGGCTGCGGTTGGCGACGTCGATCCGGTTCTCACCGCCGTGTGGAGCCGAGGTGGCATCCTCCCGCCAGGCCAGCCGCGCGCCGGGAGACAGGGCGTCGACCTCCTCGTGGGTCAGGCCCTGCCAGTCGCCGAGGCTCGTCTCGCGGAGCCGGGCGTCGGTGAGAACCTGCAGGCCACACCGCTCGGCGAGTTCGACGGCGGTGTCGTGCGCGCGGCTGAGGTCGGAGGAGAAGATCGCCAGCGGCTGCCGTTTGGCCAGCACCTCCGCGGCGGCGACCGCCTGGGCCCGCCCAAGATCGGACAGCGGGGTGTCCAGCTGCCCCTGCATGCGGCTGTCGGCGTTGAACACGGTCTGGCCGTGGCGCAGCATGACCAGGCGACGGACACGATTCACGAGAGGACCTCCGGTTCAGCGTCGAGGTCGCCCTCAAGATCGGCGTCGAGATCGACGGCGACGATCGGGCAGTCCCGCCACAGCCGGTCGAGGGCGTAGAAGGCACGCTCGTCGGTGTGCTGGATGTGCACGACGATGTCGACGTAATCGAGCAGCACCCAGCGACCCTCCCGGGTGCCCTCACGGCGGGCCGGTTTGTGCCCGGCCAGTCGCATCTTCTCCTCCACCTCATCGACGATCGCGCCGACCTGGCGCTCGTTGGCCGCCGAGGCGATGACGAAGCAGTCGGTGATCACCAGTTGGTCGGAGACGTCGATGACGACGACGTCCTGCGCAAGCTTGGACGCGGCGGCGCGGGCGGCCACTGTCGCCATCGCAACGGCCTCGGCGGACGCGGTCATGCGGTAGCACCTCCATCGGTGGATCTGGCCTCATCGGATCGGGCCTCATCGGGTAGGTCTTCATCGGGTAGGTCTTCAGCGGATCGGGGCCGGTATAGGTCCCGTTTGGCGACGTACTGGACCACACCGTCGGGCACCAGATACCAGATCGGCCGCCCCGCGACCGCCCGCTGGCGGCAGTCGGTGGAGGAGATCGCCAGCGCCGGCACCTCGACCAGGTGCAGGGCGTCCTCGGGCAGTCGGTGGAAGGCCTCGGTGATGTGCGCGTCGGTGAGTTCGTAGCCCGGCCGGCTTACCCCGACGAACCGGGCGAGCCCGAAGAGTTCCCCGGCCCCCTGCCAGGTCAGGATCGAGCCCAGCGCATCGGCGCCGGTGATGAAGTACAGGTCCGCGTCGGGGTGCATAGCGCGCAGGTCACGCAGGGTGTCGGTGGTGTAGGTCGGCCCGTCCCTGTCGACATCGACCCGGCTCACCGAGAACCGGGGGTTGGACGCGGTGGCGATGACAGTCATTAGGTAGCGGTCCTCGGCGGCGGTGACGTGCCGGCCTTTCTGCCATGGCTGCCCGGTCGGGACGAACACCACCTCGTCGAGGTCGAACAGATCGGCGGCCTCGCTGGCGGCCACCAGGTGCCCGTTGTGAATCGGGTCGAACGTTCCGCCCATCACCCCCAGCCTGCGCCGGGAAGCCAGCCGAGACGTCACGAACGGAGAGTTTACGTCTCAGACCGGCAGCAGCCGGTCGATGACGGCCGCCAGCTGCTTGGCCGAGCGGCACTCGTGCATGGTGATGACGTCGGCGTAGCGGGGAACCGCCGAGTCACCGCTGCCCCAGAGGTGCCGCGGCTCGGGGTTGAGCCAGTGCGCGTGCCGGCTGGCGGTGACCATGTGCGCCAGCACGTCGGCGGCGGGGTTGCGGTAGTTGGTGCGGCCGTCGCCGAGGACCAACAGCGAACTGCGCGGGGACAGCACGCCGGGGAACTCCTCGGTGAAAGAGACGAACGCGTTGCCGTAGTCGGAGTGCCCGTCACGGGTGAACACCGCGGCTTCCCGGGTGATGCGCTGGATCACGATGGCCAGGTCGGCGTCGGCGCCGAACATGTGGGTGACCTCGTCGGTGGTGTCGATGAAGGCGAAGACGCGCACCCGTGAGAACTGCTGGCGCAGCGCATGGACCAGCAGCAGGGTGAAGTGGCTGAATCCGGCGACCGAACCGGACATATCGCACAGCACCACCAGTTCCGGACGGGCGGGGCGGGGCTTGCGCAGCACCACGTCGATCGGGACCCCGCCGGTGGACATCGACTTTCGTAACGTCTTGCGCAGGTCGATCGACCCCGCCCGGGCGCGCCGGCGACGGGCGGCCAGCTTGGCGGCCAGCACCCGGGCCAGGGGCGCGACCACACGCCGCATCTGGCGCAGCTGGTCGCCGGATGCCCGCAGGAACTCCACGTTCTCGGACAGCTGCGGGATCCCGTACATCTGCACGTGCTCGCGGCCGAGTTGCTCAGCGGTGCGCCGCTTGGTCTCCCCCTCCACCATCCGTCGCAGCTGTGCGATCTTCTGCGCGGCAAGGGCTTTGGCGATCTGCTCCTGCGCCGGGGATGGATCGTCACCGTGCGGGGCGAGCAGTCCCGCCAGCAATCGGCCCTGCAGTTGGCCCAGTTCCATCGCCTTGAGTGCCTGATAGGCGGAATAGGACGGACCACGGCTGGAGGTGTAACGGCCGTGCGCCTCGACGATCGCGGCGATCATCGCCACGAGGCGGTCGTCCAGATCGCCGATGTCGGGGTTCTCGGTCAGCAGATCCAGCAGCATGCCCCGCATCGCCTCGAGGTCCTCGGGGTCCACCCCTGCCGGATTGGCGGCCGAACTCGCGGCCGGCCCGTCCTCGTCGTCGAGCACCGTCCGTCCGCCGAGGGCGGCCGGCCACCACAGGTCGAACAGGGCGTCGTAGGTCTGCCGGTGGTCGGCCCGCCGCAACACCGCGCAGGCCAGACCCTCCCGCAGTGCCTCGCGGTCGCCCAGTCCCAGCACCGACATCACCTGACCGGCGTCGACGGTCTCCGATGGGCCGACCGAAATGCCTTGCGCGCGTAGCGCTTCGACGAAGCCGACCAGGTGACCCGGCAGGCCGTGCGGAGCCAGTGGCTGGGGAGGACGCGGACGACGGGCCACGGTCGTCTAGTTCAGTCGCAGTTCGCCGGCGGCGCGCTGCTGATCGGACTGGTGCTTGAGCACCACGCCGAGCGTCGCCGCGATGGTGGCGTCGTCGATGGTGTCGGCTCCCAAGGCCAGGACGGTGCGGCCCCAGTCGATGGTCTCGGCAACCGACGGGAACTTCTTGAGTTGCATGCCGCGCAGCACTCCGATGATCCGGACCAGTTCCGCGGCGATGCTCTCCGGAAGTTCGGGCACCCGGGACAGCAGGATCCGGCGTTCCAGGTCGGGGTCGGGGAAGTCGATGTGCAGGAACAGACACCGCCGCTTGAGCGCCTCGGACAGTTCGCGGGTGGCATTGGAGGTCAGCACCACGAACGGCCGGCGGGTGGCGGTGATGGTGCCCAATTCGGGAATGGTGACCGCGAAGTCGCTCAGCACCTCCAGCAGCAGACCCTCGATCTCGATATCGGCCTTATCGGTCTCGTCGATCAGCAGCACGGTGGGCTCGGTCCGGCGGATCGCGGTGAGCAACGGCCGGGAGAGCAGGAACTCCTCGCTGAACACGTCGTCCTTGGTGTGTTCCCAATCGTGGTCTGCGCCGGTGGCCGACTGGATCCGCAGGATCTGCTTGGCGTGGTTCCACTCGTAGAGCGCGCGGGCCTCGTCGACCCCTTCGTAACATTGCAGCCGCACCAGGTCCGAGCCGGTGGCCTGAGCGACGGCGCGGGCGAGTTCGGTTTTGCCGACCCCGGCCGGACCCTCCACCAGCAGCGGTTTGCCCAGCCGGTCGGCGAGGAAGACCGCGGTGGCGGTGGCGGTATCGGGCAGGTAGCCGGTCGCGGTCAGCCGACGGGTGACATCGTCGATGTCGGTGAACAACGGGGTCACCGCACCGGTGGCGGCGGAGGAATCGGTCAACTCGGGTTCTCCAGTCTCTAGGCCGGCCGGGTGTGACCGTCGCCGTAGACGATCCACTTGGTCGAGGTCAGTTCCGGCAGACCCATCGGCCCGCGGGCGTGCAACTTCTGGGTGGAGATGCCGATCTCGGCGCCGAAACCGAACTGCTCGCCGTCGGTGAACGCGGTCGAGGCGTTCACCATCACCGCGGCCGAGTCGACCCGCTCGGTGAAGCGCTGCGCGGCGGCCAGGTCGGTGGTGACGATCGCCTCGGTATGCCCGGTTCCATAGGTGTTGATGTGGTCGATGGCGGCATCGACGCCGTCGACCACGGCCAGCGCGATGTCCATCGACAGGAACTCCGCCCGGAGTTCCTCCTCGGTGGGGTTGTCGTGCACGGTGACCCCGGCGCCCTGCAGGGCCCCGACCAGACGTGGCACCGCGGTGCCGGCGACGGCGGCGTCGATGAGCAGGGTCTCGGCGGCGTTGCACACGCTGGGCCGGCGGGTCTTGGCGTTGAGCACGATCGCCTCGGCGACGTCGAGATCGGCCTCGGCGTGCACATACACGTGACAGTTGCCGACCCCGGTCTCAATGGTCGGTACGGTCGCGTCCCGAACCACGGCATCGATCAGCCCGGCGCCGCCGCGGGGGATCACCACGTCGACCAGGCCTCGGGCCTGGATCAGGTGGGTGACGCTGGAGCGGTCGGCGCTGGGCAGGAGTTGGACGGCGTCCTCGGGCAGGTCTTCCCCGCACAGCGCGCTGCGCAGGGCGGTCACGAGTTCGGCGTTGGATCGAGCGGCCGACGAACTGCCCCGAAGGAGCACCGCGTTACCGGACTTCAGGGTCAGCCCGAAGGCGTCGACGGTGACGTTCGGCCGCCCCTCGTAGACGATGCCGACGACCCCCAACGGAACCCGGACCTGCCTGGTCCGCAGACCGTTGGGCAGCGTGCGTCCGGACAGCACCTCGCCGACCGGGTCGGGCAGTCCGGCGACCTGGCGCAGGCCCCCGGCGATCCCGTCGATCCGATGGGGGTTGAGTGCCAGCCGGTCGAGCATCGCCTCCGGCGTGCCCGCCTCGCGCGCCACCTCGAGGTCGGCGACATTCGCCGCCAGAATCTGGTGGGCGTGCCCCAGCACGGCGTCGGCCGCGGCGTGCAGGGCCCGATTCTTGACCGCGGTGTTCAGCGAGGCCAGCGACCGGGAGGCGGCACGCGCCCGCCGCGCCGCGGTGTGAACGGCCTCGCGAACCTCCGCACCCGTGCCTGGCACGGTGTCAACGCTCATTGCGCCAGCGTATCGGGTTCCCGTACGGGACCGGCGGCCCCGTCTACCCGACGGGACACCGACTCCCGATCAGAGTCCGTGCCGGCCCGCGGGCCCCATTTCGGCCGAACCCGACACGGACGCCAATCCACTCCCCCGGAACAGCGCACGCGCCTCATCGGTGATGGACCGCTGGAAAATCGAACCCGCCGCGGAGTGCAGTCCCGGCAACAGTTCGGCGATCACGCCGGCGTCGAGCAGCACCGCCGGATCGCCACCGAACTCGACGAAACCGTCGAAGTCCAACCCGAAGAACGGACCCGGGGTGAACGGACGCCGCCGAAGGTGAGCCGGAACGTTCGTCGCCCCATCGAGGAACGCCGCATAGCGGGCGTTGAGCAGTCCTCGCTCGAGGTCGAACGTCGTCGCACCCTGGACACCGCGGGTCACCGGCCGGTCGGCCACCGACAGCGGTGCCAACAGCGCAGGCTCGATCCACCGGGACCACCCGCGCACGTCGGCCGGGGGCTCGGGAACCCGGACCTCGTTGATGTACCGCACGCCCACCCGGGTCAGCGCGGGGCGCACCTCCAGGCCGGTCAGTGCTCGGCAGCCCTCCGCCAGGACATCGCTGATGGCCGCAGAGCCGCGGTACTCAGTGGTCTCGTAGGACATCGAGGACGGGGAGACGGTCAGCGCCTCGGTGCCCTCGGTGTTGCGGAGAACCACCCCGCGACGCTGCGCCAACTGCGGTTTGGCGCCCGGACCGGCGCTGACCAGGCTGACCCCGCCCAGCGGTGCGCTCAGCGGGAACAGCCGGTCGAGGGCGATCGCCACCGCATCCAGCGTCTCCTGCTGACGCAGTCGTGGTGCATCGGTAAAGCGAATCTCGGCGGCCACCAGTACCAGCGGTGGCTGGACGTACGTCTCACGGTCTGCATACATGGTCGGCGACACTAGCTCCTGGCTATCCGCGTGGGATGACGAACGGTCCCAGCGTGCCGCTATCCGAGCCGCTGACCGAGTCCTGAATCGGGATGTTGATGTCGATGGAGGGGACGACAATCGGCCCGAAAGCGTCACTCAAGGTGGTTTGGATGAGCTGGAGAACCGTCCACGGAGGTTGGACGGAGAAGTTGGGCCACGTTCCGTTCGGGCGGAACAGGGTGAGGCTGCCGAAGACGCCTGAGGGCGTGCAGGCAGCGACAGTAATGCAGTAGCCAACCTTCAGCAGGGCATTCACCAACAGCGGGATCGACGTGGAGAACTCATCGACGTCGATCTGCCCGATCGCGCCGGTGATCGGAACATCGACGTCGCCGACGATGTCGTAGAACCAGGGGAACTCAGGGATCGTGATCGGGTAGGTCGGATCAGCGAACACCTGCCACGGCAGCGGGATGTCGATCGGGCCGATGCCTGCCTGGCCGGAGACCCCGAGCCCCTTACCGGGGCCGCCGATGACGCCTGAGAGCAGTTGGCCGTCAACGAAACCGATCTCCACCGGACCGGCCGATATCGGACCCAGCGTGATATCCAGTTCGGCCTCGCCGGCGGCGCATACTCCACTGAAGCACGAAGCCAGCGCTGACGACAGTCCCCCAAGGACATTGAAATTGAACAGCGGCCCCGGTCCCACCACAATCGGGTCGACCCCGATCTGGGTCAACTCGATCGGCGTGCTGGTGATGCTGAGCGGAATGTCAACCCCTAGTGCGGCGGTGAAGTCGATGGGGATCTCAGACAATCCGATGTTGAGGCCCAACGGGATCGGGGCGTCGAAGTGGGACTTTATGCGGTCGATGTAGGTGCCGAGGCTGAGGGCGTTCTGGAACCACCCCGCTAGGACCGCCCCGGTATTCGCCACGCCCGAGACGAACGCCGGCGTGGTGTCCTCGAAGGTGCTGGTGTTGAAGAACCCGGCGACCGCGGTGCCGATGTTGCCCATCCCCGATCCCAGCGAGCCGGTGTTGAACGAGCCCGACAATGCGGATCCGATCAACTGCTCGACTGCGACGTTCCACAAACCGGATACGCCTGCACCCGCATTGAAAATCCCCGAACCTGCCCCGCCGCCGGTGTTGAAGAACCCGGAGGAGTAGCTGTCGGTTGCGTTGAAGAGCCCCGGACCTGTCGGCGCCAACGCGATGGCCAGAACGGCGGGACCGATGTTGGCGTCGAAGCTGAACGGGATTGTGGTGTCCGGTCCACCGATCAGGCCGGTGAACGTGGGCAGTTTGAGCTCCAACTGGTTGACGGTGATATCGCCCACCGGGATGTCTCCGTCGACGACGTGGAGATTGAGCACCGCTTCTCCCACTGGCAGCGGGAGCGGCTCATTCGTGTACTCCGGCCAATTCGATGTGGCGATGTTGAATCCCGGAATCGTGAAGCCGTCGAGTGTGAAGTCCCCGAACGCGGCGGTGATCGGGATGTTGACCGGAATGTCGACGTCAAGGCTGATCGGGATCGCCGGAATCTCTCCGCCGAGAACAAGGTTCACCCAGCCGCGGTTGTCGGGGCGCCAGAACAGACCGTTGTTCCCGGTGCCGGTGTTGAAGGCGCCGGTATTGATATTGCCCAGGTTGGCCAGGCCGGTGTTGGCGTCGCCGGGGTTGAACCATCCGGTGTTTCGGTCCCCGACGTTGTTGTCGCCGGTGTTCACATCGCCGACGTTGCCGTCGCCGGAGTTGTAGCTGCCCGCGTTGTGCCAACCGGTGTTGAGGTTGCCGGCGTTGGCCAGTCCGAAGTTCGTGCTACCGCTGTTGAACCAGCCGGTGTTGATGTTGCCCGAGTTGGCGAAGCCCCAGTTGCCGTTGCCGGAGTTGCCCACGCCCTTGTTGAAGCTCCCGGCGTTGAACAAGCCGCTGTTGCCGACACCGGAGTTGAACAGGCCGCTGTTGCCCGAGCCCGAGTTGAGTCCGCCGAACCCGAACTGGTTATCGCCGGTCAGCCCGATCCCGATGTTGTTGTTGCCGGTGTTGCCGAACCCGAAGTTGCCGGACCCGGTATTGCCCAGTCCAATATTGCCGTCACCGGCGTTGCCGAACCCGAAGTTGTTGCTACCCAGGTTGCCGACCCCGATGTTGGAGTCCCCGGTATTGCCCGAACCCAGGTTGAAGCTGCCCTGGTTACCCGACCCCAGGTTGACGCTGCCGATGTTGCCGTTCCCGAAGTTCCACTCCCCGAGGTTTCCGCTGCCGAAGTTGAGTGCACCCAGGTTGCCGCTGCCGAAGTTGAAATCGCCGACGTTGCCGTCTCCGAGGTTCACCGACCCGATGTTGCCAATGCCCAGGTTGAATGTCGTCTGGCTGGTGACGTCGTTCCAGAACAGACCCGCCAGGTTCGCGCCCACATTGGTGATGCCCGAGAGATTCGCGGCCTCCTCGGGATCGAGCGAACTGGTGTTGAACCATCCCGTGGTCGCGCCCCCCAGGTTGCCGGCTCCGGAACCGCCGGAGCCATAGTTCGACCACCCGGATAGTCCGGATCCCAGCAACGTGTCGGCCGCGGTATTGAAGAAGCCGGACGCGAGGCCGGTGTTGTACAGTCCCGATCCGCCGCCGGCACCGGAGTTGAAGAATCCTGATGAGGGAGCGGTGGTGCTGTTGAACAGGCCCGGGCCGCCTGTCTGGATCAGCGGAATGTAGACGGGGCCGATCGAGCCGTTCACATTGATCGGAATGGAGACATCCGGGCCACCGATCGTCACCGTCAGCAGCGGATCCGAGGGGTCGATGTAGATATTCGGAATCGTGATGGGTCCGGCGACGTAGTCCGGGGTGAGCACAATCGTCGGGAGCCCGGGAATTCCGGTCAATGCGGAAAGGTCGAGGGGGATCGTCAGGGAGCCCGAAATGGGCGGAATGGTAAGACTTTCCAGGACGAACGGGTCGTCTCCGAGGCTGGCCGTGATCGGGATGTTCAGCGGAATGTCGGCCATGAAGTTGAGCGGGATCTCGTCGATGGTGATGCCGAGGTCGATGTTGAGCTGGCCCTGATCGTCGGCTCGCCAGAAAAGACCGTTGCTGCGATCACCGGAGATGAACGCCCCGGTGTTGAGGTTGCCGGTGTTTGCCAGGCCGGTGTTGGCGTCGCCGGGATTGAGCCACCCGGTGTTGCGGTTCCCGACGTTGAACCCGCCGGAGTTGACGTCACCGACATTGGCGGTACCGCTGTTCTCGTTGCCGAGGTTCCACGATCCGGTGTTGAAGTTGCCGACGTTGGCCAGGCCGGTGTTGACGTCGCCGACGTTGAACAGACCGGTGCTGGTGCTGCCGGCGTTGCCGATACCCCAGTTGTTGGACCCGGAGTTGAACAGACCCTGGTTTCCAGTACCCGCGTTGAAGAAACCGCTGTTGCCGCTTCCGGAGTTGAACAAACCGGTGTTGCCGGTCCCGGAGTTCAGTCCGCCGAACCCGAACTGGTTGTTCCCGGTCAGCCCGATGCCGATGTTGTTGTTGCCGGTGTTGCCGAAGCCGAAGTTGCCCGACCCGGTGTTGCCCAGTCCGATATTGCCGTCGCCGGCATTACCCAGACCGAAGTTGTTGCTACCCAGGTTGCTGAATCCGATATTGGCGTCGCCGGCGTTGCCCGACCCGATGTTGAAGCTGCCCTCGTTGCCCGATCCCAGATTGAAGCTGCCCAGGTTTCCGTTGCCGAAGTTCCAGTCGCCGAGGTTGCCGCTGCCGACGTTGACGTCGCCCTCGTTACCCGACCCGAGGTTGTAGTCGCCGACGTTGCCGCTGCCGAAGTTGAGGAACCCTTCGTTGCCCACCCCGAGGTTGAAGGTGGACTTGCCGGTGACCTCGTTCCAGAACACGCCGCCGATCTCGGTGCCCACCATGAAGATGCCCGACAACCAGGCGGGATCCTCGGGGTCCAGTGGGCTGGTGTTGAACCACCCCGAGATCGCGGTGCCGACGTTGCCCCAGCCCGACCCCTGTGAACCGTTGTTCCACAACCCGGACAGTGCTCCGGCGCCGACCAGTTGCGCCAGGGCGATGTTGAACAGGCCCGACACCCCGCCGCCGGCGTTGAAGAACCCGGACCCGCCACCGGCACCGGAGTTCAGGAATCCCGAGGACTGTGCTGTCGTCGAGTTGAAGAAGCCCGGACCGGTGGGGATCTCGAGGACGGTGACCTGCAGTGGGCCGGTGGACCCGGAGGCTGTGATGTCGAGGGTCGTCGGGCCGACGGTGATGGTCAGGTTCCGCGGATCGGTGAAGATGTCCAGCGGGATCTCGAAGACCTCGTCGAGGGTGATGGGCAGGCTCTCGTCGAACTCCAGGCCGGGAACGGTGAATGCGATGTTGATGGCCGGCAGCCAGTTCTGGTTGTCCTCGGACTCGAAGAAACCGTTGCTGGCGTTGCCGGAGTTGAAGAATCCGGTGTTGAGGTTCCCGGAGTTGCCCAATCCGGTGTTGGCGTCGCCGGAGTTCAGCCAGCCGGTGTTGCGGTCGCCGGTGTTGAAGTCGCCGGTGTTGGTGTTACCCGCGTTGCTGCTGCCGCTGTTGTAACTGCCGACGTTGTGGAAACCGGTGTTGAAGTCACCGACGTTGCTGATCCCGGAGCTCACGTCACCGACGTTGAACAGGCCGGTGCTGGCGTTGCCGGCATTGCCGATGCCCCAGCTGTTCGAACCGGAGTTGAACAGACCGACGTTGCCGGTCCCGGCGTTGAAGAACCCGCTGTTGCCGCTTCCGGAGTTGAACAACCCGGTGTTGCCGGTCCCGGAGTTCAGTCCGCCGAAGCCGAACTGGTTGTTGCCGGTGAGGCCGATCCCGATGTTGTTGTTACCGGTGTTGCCGAAGCCGATATTGCCCGATCCGGTGTTGCCCAAACCGATGTTGCCGTCGCCGGCGTTGCCCAGCCCGAAGTTGCCGCTGCCGCGGTTGCTGAACCCGACGTTGCGGTCACCGGCGTTGCCGGAGCCGACGTTGTAGCTGCCTTCGTTACCCGTCCCGAGGTTGACGCTGCCCAGGTTGCCGTTGCCGAAGTTGAAGTCGCCGACGTTGCCGTTGCCGAGGTTCCAGCTGCCCACATTGCCCAGGCCCAGGTTCAGCCCGCCCGTCGCCGCGGCGGACGGGCGGACGTCGTCGTCATCAGCTCGGCCGTCGGCTCGACCACCTCCAGCGCGGTCGTCACCTGAACGGGGGTACCGACCAGCTCCGACGTCGGAGCCGCGACCTCGTTGTTGTCATTGTCGACGACCACGGCGGCCGCGGCGGCCGGGACCGCCTGCGCCGGGCGCACGGAGGCGCGCGGCGCCGGCCCTTCGGCCACCCCGCGCACGATGCCGGGCACCGAGGCGACCGGGGATGCACCGCCGGCCCGTGCGGGACCGGCCGTTGACACCTCCCTGGAGCCTGAGCCGTTGGCCGCCGCGGACCCGCGCTCACCGCCGGTTTCCCGGCTCGGTGAGACGGAGGTATCCGACCCGTCCGCATCGGCATGCGCCGACCCCGATCCGGCCACCACCGCCGCACCCAAGCCGACGGTGAATACCCCTGCGCCTAACCAGGCATAGGGCTCAACCCGACGCGACTGCTTCCGGTGAGCTCCGGACTTTCCCCCTGCACGCTGCTTGCGACCTGACACGGTCGAGAAGCTAACAGAAAGCTGAGGAAACGGAATGCGTTTTCCGAACTATTGGACTGTCCCGAAAAGCGCCCGCTACGGGGCGTCCGGCGGGATGCCCCGGTTGATCTCATCGAGCCACACCGTGGCAGCCATATCCGACGGCGCCCGCCAATCACCGCGTGGCGACAACGACCCGCCGTGCGACACCTTCGGCCCGTTCGGCATCGCCGACCTTTTGAACTGGCTGAACGAGAAGTAGCGCCGGGCGAACACCGTCAGCCACTGCCGGATCTCGGGGAAGCTGTAGGCCGGTCGCTGGTCCGAGGGATAGCCGGGCGGCCAGGTGCCGCGCCGCGGGTCGCTCCACGCATGCCAGGCCAGGAAGGCGATCTTGGCGGGCCGCAGACCGTAACGCAGCACCCAGAAGAGGGTGAAGTCCTGCAGGGGATACGGGCCGACGATGGCTTCACTGGACTGGACGGCCTCGTTCTCGCCGGCCGGCACCAGTTCCGGGGTGATCTCGGTGTCGAGCACCGATCGCAGGATGTCGTCGACGGCGTCGTCGAACTGGTTGGTGGCGATCACCCACCTGATCAGATGCTGGATCAAGGTCTTGGGCACCCCGGCGTTGACGTTGTAGTGGCTCATCTGGTCACCCACGCCGTAGGTGGACCAGCCCAGCGCCAGTTCGGACAGGTCACCCGTTCCCAGCACGATCCCGCCACGCTGATTGGCGATCCGGAACAGATAGTCGGTGCGCAGGCCGGCCTGCACGTTCTCAAACGTCACGTCGTAGACCTGCTCGCCGCGGGCGAACGGGTGACCCATCTCGGTCAGCATCAGGGTCGCGGTCGCGCGAATGTCGATCTCCTCGAAGGTCACCCCCAGTGCCCGTGACAACGCGATCGCGTTGTTCTTGGTGTGCTCCCCGGTGGCGAATCCGGGCAGGGTGAAGGCCAGGATGTCGCTGCGCGGCCGCCCCTCCCGATCCATCGCCTTGGCGGCGACGATGAGCGCGTGGGTGGAGTCCAGACCGCCGGACACGCCGATGACCACCTTCGGGTAGCCCAACGCGCGAAGTCGCTGCTCGAGACCCGAGACCTGGATGTTGTAGGCCTCGTAGCAGTCCTGCTCCAGTCGCGCGGGGTCACTCGGAACGAACGGGAACCGCTCGACCTCACGACGCAATCCGATGTCGCCGGACGGCGGGTTCAAACGAAACCCGATGCGCCGGAACGACTCCGGGCCGATGCCGTGATGTCGCCGGTTGTCGTCGAAGGTGCCCATCCGCAGCCTCTCGGCGCGCAGCAGATCCAGATCGATGTCAGCCACCGAGGACCGGGCACCGCGCGGGAAGCGTTCGGATTCCGCCAGCAGTCGGCCGTTCTCGTAGATCATGGTCTGTCCGTCCCAGGCCAGGTCGGTGGTGGACTCGCCCTCCCCCGCCGCGGCGTAGAGATAGGCGGCCAGGCAGCGCGCCGACGCCGACCGGGCCAGCAGGTGGCGATCTTCGGAGCGGCCGACGGTGATCGGGCTTCCGGACAGATTGGCCAACACGGTTGCGCCGGCCAGTGCCGCCTGAGCACTCGGCGGGATCGGCACGAACATGTCCTCGCAGATCTCCACATGCACAACCAGGCCGGGCACGTCGTCGGCGGCGAACAACAGGTCCGGACCGAAGGGAACCTCGGCGCCGAGCACGCCGATGGCGCAGGCCATATCGTCACCGGGAGCTATCTGGCGGCGCTCGTAGAACTCCCGGTAGGTCGGAAGATAGGACTTCGGGACGACGCCCAGCACGGCACCGCGATGGATGACCACCGCCGTGTTGTAGATGCGGTGCAGGTGACGCAACGGCGCACCGACCACCAGTACCGGCAGCAGGTCCGCCGAACCCGCCACGACGGCGGCCAGGCTGGTTTCGACGGCATCGAGCAGGCTGTCCTGGAGCAGGATGTCCTCGATCGAATAACCGGTAAGGGTCAACTCCGGGAACACCGCCAGCGCGACACCCTGGTCGTGGCACTCACGGGCGATCCGCAGCACCGACTCCCCGTTGGCTGCCGGATCGGCCAGCACCGTACGGTGGGTGCAGGCGGCGACTCGGGCGAAACCGCGCGCGTAGGCGGAGAAAAAGTCCACGCCCTATTGTTGCCCTATCGGCGCCCTATTGGCGCTCGACCGTACTTCTGATCCTGGTCACATGTTGGACACCTGCATGAGGGGGCGAGATTCCGGGCACCAAGGTCCGCGATGGCTTTGTGCCGCGGATCCCCACCACCGCCCAGGCCGGCGCGGCGGCGGTCGTGTTCTTCGCCGCCTACAGTGCCTTGCTGCTTTCGGGGTGGCCGAGCCAGGACACCGCCTCCATCGTGACGGCGGTGGTATTCCCGCTGCTGGGTCTGCTGTACGTGCCACTGGCGGCGCTGGCGGCACGGTCGTCCCACGGCCGACTGCGGGCGGCGTGGCTGATGCTGATGATCGGACTGGCGACCTGGGCGCTGGGCGACACCGTCTCCGGCTACTACACCGTGGTCCTCGGCTATGAGCCGTTCCCCTCCTGGGCCGACGCCGCCTACCTCGCCTACATCCCCATCGTGGTGTCGGCGCTGGTGCTCTTCCCCAGCGCGCGAAGCTGGCGCGACCAGGGCCGCATGGTTCTCGACGGGCTCATTCTGGCCGGATCGATCTTCATCATCGCCTGGCTGGCGGTGATGCGCACCGCGTGGCACAGCGGCGGAGCGAACGGGCCGGCGTTCGCCATCTCACTGGCCTACCCGGCCGGTGACGTGCTCATCGTGACGGTCAGCTTCCTGGTGCTGCTGCGGGCACCGTCGGGGCTGCGCTTCCCGTTGAGCCTCTTGCTCGCCGGGTTGGTGTCGGCGGCAGCCGCGGACAGCGTGTGGGCCTACCTCTGGAACTCCGCCGGCCATGTGGTGGGAGTCCTGCCGAACATCCTCTACGCCGCCAGCCTGCTGTTGATCATCGTGTCGCTGGTCGCCGTCCAGCACGCCAGCCCGGGCCCGATCGCCGTCGCCGGCCCACCGGGTCTGTGGGCGTTGTGGCTACCGCTGGTGCCATTGGCAGCCGCGGCGGTGTTCATGGCGAGGACGCCCCCCGATGTGGTGATCGAAACCCCGGTGGCCGCGACCGGCGTCCTCATCGTGATGGCCACGCTGCTCCGCCAGTTGTTGGAAGGCGCCGAGTCGGTCCGGCGAGAACAGCACATCCGCATGCTGGCCGACCGGCTGGCATCCGACCTCGACAGTGCGGCCACCTACGTCGCGTCCATCCTGCCGGGAGACCTGAACGGACCGGTGCAGGTGAGTTCGCGCTATCTGCCGGCGCGAGCGGTCGGCGGGGATTCGTTCGGATACACCTGGGTGGACGACGATCACCTGATCGTGTACCTGATCGACGTTTCCGGGCATGGGGTCGAACCGGCTCTGCTGTCGGTATCGGTGCACAACCTGCTGAGATCCGGGGCGCTTCCCACTCCGACACTGTTGGCGCCCGACCGCGTGCTGGCTCAGCTCAACGAGCGCTTCAGCATGGACAACCACCACGGCCACTACTTCACGATGTGGTACGGGGTCTATCGCCTGTCGACGGACCAACTGCTTTACGCCAGCGCCGGCCACCCACCCGCCCTCGCCCTGGCCGCTGCCGACGGAACGGTCAGCACCACCACACTCGCCGGGGGCTCCCTGCCGGTGGGGATGTTCGCCGACGCCGATTTCGCGGTCGAGACGTTCGACGTACCGGCGGGCGCGCGGATCCTGCTGTACAGCGACGGGGTGCTCGGCGATCCGCCGCGGATGGCCGAGTTCATCGCGCTGTGCGAGGAGTTCGCGGCGAACCCGGCCAGTTCCTTGGACGCCCTCACCCCGCTGCTGCCCTTCACCAGCAGCAGCGAGGGCGAGAGCGATGACTGTTCCCTGGTCCAGCTGACGTTTCCCGGGTAGGGAGGCAGGCGATGGACTCCCCCGAACTCATTGCCCTGTTGTCGGGCCGGCGCATCGCAGTGCTCACCGGGGCGGGCCTGTCCACCGATTCCGGCATCCCCGACTACCGTGGGCCGGACTCGCCGCCGGCCAACCCGATGACGATCCGGCAGTTCACCACCAGCCGCGAGTACCGGCAGCGCTACTGGGCACGCAACCACCTGGGCTGGCGACATATGGCCCAAACCCTGCCCAACGCAGGCCACCGGGCACTGGCCGCCTTGGAGCGGCGCGGTGTGGTCACCGGGGTGATCACCCAGAATGTCGATCTACTGCACACCAAGGCCGGCAGCCGGGCGGTCGTCAACCTGCACGGCACCTACGCGCGGGTGGTCTGCCTGGATTGCGGCCACACCCTGTCGCGTGCGGCACTGGCCGAACTGCTCGAGGCCGCCAATCCCGGGTTCGCCGAGCGCGCGGAACGGGTGGGCGGCCTCGCCGTCGCACCGGACGCCGACGCGGTGGTGGCCGACACCGCCTCATTCCGCATCGTGGACTGTCCCGCATGCGGCGGGATGCTGAAACCCGACATCGTCTACTTCGGCGAGTCGGTCGCCAAAGAGGTTGTCGATCAAGCCTATTCATTGGTCGACTCGTCCGACGCCCTGCTGGTGGCCGGGTCGTCGTTGACGGTGTTCTCCGGCTATCGGTTCGTCCGGCACGCCGCCGCACATGCCATCCCGGTCGCGATCGTCAACCGCGGACCAACCCGCGGCGACGATCTGGCGGCCGTGAAGGTGGACGCCGGGTGCTCACCGATCCTGACCCTGCTGGCCGACGAACTCTCCGGGAAGCTGCCGTAGGGTCGCACCATGGTTTCCGTCGGGGATGTCGCCGCCGCCCTGGCCGTCGGGATCGGCGGGGCGGTGCTTACGCCCGTCCGACCCGGACCCGGCCCGGCCACCCAGCGCTGGGGTGTGGGATTCGGCGAAGTGGCGGCCGGTCTGCCGAACCTACCGGGACCGGTGCGACGGATCGTCCGTGAGCTCAACAGATTCGGGGCGGTGGTGATCGGCCCGGAGGGCATCGAGTTCGACGGCGATGAGGTCGCGTGGTCGAAGGTGACGGAGATCCGTGCCCACCGACTGGTCGGCTACCTGCTGACCGATGCGGTCACCACGCAGGTCGACCGGCTACCGCTGTGGCGGTTCCCCGGCCGGAACCTTCTGCTCGACGGGCTGAGCCAGGCGGCGCTGACCGCGGTGGCCCTCGCCGCCGACCTGCGCCTGGACCAGGGAGTGTTCACGCTCTACATTCCAGCCGAGGTGAACTACCAGGGGATTGTTCGCCGAAAGGACATATCTGCGGGGGTTCCCGCCGCCCTCGTCCTGGCCGACCCCGCGGTCCGGGACCTGGTGGAGACGACGGCGGCAGCCCATGGGGTGCCGGTCCGGATGGCCGACGACGACGCCCTTGAGGTCGCCGCCCGACGGGCGGCGGTCCTTCGGGCCGTGGTGACCGGTGCCGCGAGCGTGCTGACCGGCAGGCCCGGCGCCACCGGATAGCCGTTGGCGCCGGGCTGGATGCAGGTCTCACACCTCGGTCGACGGCGTCTTCTTGCTGACGATCGTCAGCTCGTAGTTGTTCGGCTGCCAGGCGCTCAGGAAGGCGCCCAGCGGAACCTCCATACCCTGGCCGAAGAGCGGACCGCTGTCGTTGAAGAAGACCCGTCCGTTCTCGAGGTCCACCTTGATCACCACCACTTCGTGGTCGGCATCGAAGTAGTTCGGGGTTCCGGACGGTTCGCCCTTCACCGCGGCACTCCACAGGCCGGCAGAGTTCACGGTCACCATGGCGGCCTTTCCGTATGCCAGGGCCGCCTGAAGATCACGCAGGGCCGCCTGGCCGTCCTGCAGCGTTCCGGGCACGGGTTCGCCGTCGTCGTCCTTCGTCCCGGGGTAGGTGGTGGTCGAGGCGTCGAGGTTGAAGTGGTTGTTGAGCAGCACCACCGCATCCTGGACGGCGACGCCGTCGGCGATGTTGGCGGCGAGGTACATCTTCTGCCCCGGGCTGGCGACGCTGTTGGTCGCCGTCGCCAGTGCGACCATGTACGCCTCGTTGGGCACACCGACCGTGCCGTTGAGCTGGGCGACCGCCATCGCGGTGGCCATCAACGTGCAGTTCTCGTAGCTCTGCTTCACCCAGTACTTCTGGTTTTCGATGGTGCCGTATACGCCGGGCTGCTCCCCGGTCCCGTCGACGGTCAGCGTGATCGTCTTCTCGATGAAATCCTTCTGCGCCAGGCCCAGGTCGATCGCCATCGTGTGCAGCCAGTCCTGCACGGCGCCCAGGAAGCCCGGCAGCGCCGCGGCGGTTCCGTTGTCGATCCGCACGGTGAACTGATCGACGATCCCCGGGTCAACCAGTTCCTCATTGGGGGTGTATTCGAACTCGCCGGTGAGGAAGTCGAAGTCGAGCGTGCCGAACTTCACGTTGGTCGTCAGTGTGTACGTCTCGGCAAACCCGTTGTTCGACATGGCATTCACCCGCCCGGTGATGAAACCGGTTATCGGGTTGCTGGGGCTGGTCGTGGGGTCGGCAGTCGGTGCCTGGTTGAAGAAGATGTAGTTGAACCTCCGCGACAGGTCGGCGCCGGGGCCCGCCTGCGCGCTCGCCGCTGACACACTGGTCACGGTCGGCGCACCCGTCGCCGCCGCCATCGGCTGTTGCGTGGCGAAAGCCGTCAGCTGGACCGCGCCAGGGGCACCGCTGGCACCGTCCGGACCGAATACGCCGCTGCTGCCAGCCTTGCCGCCCTCGGCCGGTGTGCCGCCGCGGCCACCGGCACCACCGGCACCTGCGGCCCCACCCGCACCGCGACCGGAACCGCCGTCCACCCCGCCGGTGCCGCCGTTACCACCCGTACCGCCGTCGACGGCATTGCCACCGTTCCCAGGCGCACCCGTCGGGCCGGTGCCGGCGCCACCGGTACCGCCGGTGCCACCCGCAGCGCCGAAGCCGCCGTTACCGGCGACACCGCCCGCACCGCCAGCCCCGCCGAGACCGGCGGTCTGAGTCTCCGAGCCGGTGCCGCCCACACCACCGGTTCCGCCACTACCGCCGCGGCCGGACGTGCCGCCGTTACCGCCGACACCGCCCGTACCACCGTTGGCTTCATCCCCGCCCGTGCCCCCGAGGCCCGGGGTGCCGCCGGGGCCGCCGAACCCACCGGCACCACCGATGCCACCGGCACCGCCGTCACCGGCGGCTGAGGTCGCAGTCGCGGGTCCACCACTCCCACCGGGACCGCCCTTGCCGCCGACACCACCGGGCCCGCCGTTACCGCCGTTACCGCCCGTTCCGCCCGCGTTCGCACCTTCGCCATTGACGCCGTTGAGGCCGGTGCCGCCTACACCGCCACCGCCGGCGCCACCGCCGGCGCCACCGACTCCGCCGTCGCCGCTTTCGCCGGCCACCCCGTTGGACTCGATGAAGAAGAAATAGCGTCCGGTGCCGGCGTCACCGCCGCGGGCACCGCCGGTTCCCCCGGCACCACCGTTGCCACCGTTACCTCCGGTGCCGCCAGTGCCGCCGTCGTCGGCCTTGAGGCCGTGCGCGCCCTGGGCGCCCTTTCCGCCGGTACCGCCCGCACCCCCGGCGCCGCCTTCGCCACCGTTACCACCGCGCCCGAAGATGACACTGCCGTTGCCCCCGGCACCGCCGGTGCCGCCGGGACTACCGGATGCCCCATCCCCTCCATTGGAGCCGTCGGCCAGGCCGAATGTGCCCTGCAGGCCGGTGCGGCCGACACCGCCAGCTCCGCCGGCGCCGCCACTGCCGAAGAGGGAGAGCATTCCCACACTGCCGCCGACACCGCCGTCACCGCCCCCCGTGCCGCCCACGCCGCCGTCGCCACCGTTGCCGAGCCAGAGCCCGCCGATTCCACCGTTCCCGCCGCGTCCTCCGCTGGGGCCGGCCCCGCCGTTACCCCCGGCTCCACCGTTTCCGAACAGCGACAACGGTCCGGCGCCGCCGCCGTTTCCACCGACGCCGCCATTACTCGCCCGACCCCCGACACCCCCTTCGCCACCGTTGCCGAAGAAGGACAGGAAACCGGTGTCGCCGCCGTTGCCACCCTTCCCACCGGTCGAACCGAGCGGGATCGCGTCGCCGCCCGCCCCACCCTTGCCGCCGTTGCCGTACAGAAGGCCGCCGTTCCCGCCGGCGCCACCGCTGCCGCCGACACCGACGGCGGGAACAACGGGATTCCATGGCACCCCGTCACCGCCGTCACCGCCGTTGCCGACCAGTCCGGCGGACCCACCGGCCCCACCGGCGTATCCGTTGCCGCCGTTTCCGTAGATCAGTCCTGCCCGGCCGCCATCGCAGCCCCCGGCATCCGTGCAGGTCTCTTCGGTCCAGGAATACCCGTTACCGCCGAAGAGTCCGGCGTTCGGGTTTTCGGCGGTGCCGTCGCTGAAGAAGAACGCGTAGACGCCCCCGGAGCCCACCGGACCCGCGCTGGCAGCCGCGCGCGGAACCGCAGCAGTGATCGGGGCAGCGCTGAGCGCGGGGGCTGCCGTGTCGGCCGCGGGGCGAATTGTCGCGGCCGCGCGTGCCACGCCAGATGTCGCGCCCGTGTCAGGACGGGTGATCGTTGCCGCGGGCTTCGCGCGCACGCCGGTGCCGTGGTTACCCCGGGCCTTCTCCGATGTACGGGCCGCCGAGGGGCGCTCCGAAACGGATGCACGTCCGGCGGTGGCACCGCCGTCGTCGGTGTCAGCGTGCGCGACGGCAGTCCCCGTGGCGAGTGCCGCACCGACGCCGAGTGTCAGCGCGCCCGCGCCCAACCAGCCGTACGGCTGGAGGCCGCGACGAGCGCGACGCGAGCCACTCTTACCCACCCGCTTGTTGATGTTCTTCCGACCCGCATTTCCGGCCACGGCAGTCCCCGTCTTCGATCTGATGTTCGGTGTCCCACCCAGCCAACCCGGTCGGATGCCAGGAGATTCGATCACGTTCGAGGGAGCTCCGCCCGGCTTTGATCCTGAATTGATCCCGGCCGCGGAGCAGAAAAGGCCGAAAGTCCTTCTGCTAGCCGACGACCAAGTCATCGGCGTGCACAGCGGGACGGCGCAGCTCCGCCGGCAGATCGGTGGTGGATCGTCCCAGCATGCCCGCCAACTCCGCCGCGTCATAGGTCACCACCCCACGGCCGAGCATCCCGCCGTCCGGGCCGTGCAGCTCCACCACGTCGCCGCCGAAGAATTTGCCGGTAGCCGCGGTGATCCCGGCGGGGAGCAGCGAACGGCGCTGCTCGGCCACCGCACGAACCGCGCCCGCGTCGAGGGTCAGCGACCCGGCAGCCTCCGCGGCATAGCGCACCCAGAACCTCCGCGCCGACATCCGCGTCGACCGCGCTGCGAAGACCGTGCCCACCGATGCGTCACTCAGCGCGGCGGGCGCATCGGCCGCGGCGGCCAGCAGCACCGGAACCCCGGCGTCGGCGGCCAGCAGCGCCGAGGACAGTTTCGAGGCCATTCCGCCGGTGCCGAGCCGACTGCCCTGCCCGGCGACCACCCCGTCGAGGTCGTCCGGACCCGCCACCTCGGCGATGAAGCGCGCGCCGCCCTTACGCGGATCGGCGTCGTACAGCCCGTCGATATCGGAGAGCAGCACCAGCGCGTCGGCGCCCACCAGGTGCGCCACCAGAGCCGACAGCCGGTCGTTGTCGCCGAACCGGATCTCGTTGGTGGCCACCGTGTCGTTCTCGTTCACGATGGCGACAGCGTGCAGCGCACGCAGCCGGTCCAGCGTGCGTTGGGCGTTGGTGTGCTGCACCCGCTGGGAGATGTCGTGCGCGGTCAACAGCACCTGACCGACAGTGCGGTCATAGCGGGCGAACGCCGCACTCCAGGCGTTGACCAGGGCGACCTGGCCGACACTTGCGGCGGCCTGCTTGGTGGCCAGGTCGGTGGGCCGCTTGGAGAGCCCGAGCGGCTCGATCCCGGCGGCGATGGCACCGGAGGACACGATCACCACGTCGGTGCCGGACTTCATCCGGGCCTCGATCGCCTCGGCCAGCACCGCCAGCCGGCCGGTGTCGAACAGCCCGGAAGGATCCGTCAGCGCCGTGGTGCCGATCTTGACGACGATGCTGCGGGCGGAGCGAATGGCCTCCCGATGGGCGCTCACGAACCATCCCCGGCGCCATCGGAGTGCTCCCGGCGCTGTCGCCGGGCCTCCTTGCGCTCAGCGGCACCGACTCTGTCGTTGCGCTCCAATCGCACATCGGTGCCGCGTCCGGTCGGGGTGATGTCCACCCCGGCGGGGGTCTGCGGCTCCCAGTCGAAGGTCATCTCGCCGATGGTCACCGCGCACCCCGGGGTGGCACCCTGGCGGAGCAGTTCGTCCTCGACTCCCAGGCGGGCCAGCCGGTCCCCGAGGAAGCCCACCGCCTCGTCATTGTCGAAGTTGGTCTGCGCCACCCAGCGCTGCGGACGCTCACCGCGGACGATGAAACCGCCGGGCTGCGCCGGATCGGGTTCGACGGTGAAACCGCTGCTGTCGCGCGGGATCGGACGGATCACCGGCCGTCGCACCACCGTCGGCGGCTGGGCGGCACGATACGCCGCGACCATGTCCCACAGCGCGAAGGTCAGTTCCCGCAGCCCCTCCCGACTGGCCGTGGACACCTCGAACACCGGCCACCCGCGCTCGGCGATCTCGGGACGGACGAACTCGGCCAGTTCCCTGGCCTCGGGAACGTCGATCTTGTTGAGGACCACCGCACGCGGCCGATCGGCCAGGTCGCCCAGGGTGGAATCACCCTGCAGAGTGGGCTCATAGGCGGCGAGTTCGGCCTCGAGCGCATCGATGTCGGAGATCGGGTCACGCCCGGGTTCCAGGGTTGCGCAGTCCACGACGTGGACCAGCACCGCACACCGCTCGATATGTCGCAGGAAGTCCAGTCCCAGCCCGCGGCCCTGAGAGGCCCCGGGGATCAGGCCGGGGACGTCGGCGACGGTGAAGGTGTGGTCACCGGCCGCCACCACGCCGAGGTTGGGTACCAGCGTGGTGAAGGGGTAGTCAGCGATCTTCGGTTTGGCCGCCGAGATCGCCGAGACCAGCGACGACTTACCGGCCGACGGGAAGCCGACGAGTCCGACGTCGGCCACGGTCTTGAGTTCGAGGGTGAGGTCACTGGCCTGACCCTTCTCCCCCAGAAGAGCGAAACCGGGCGCCTTGCGGGTACGGGAGGCCAGCGCCGCGTTGCCCAGGCCGCCGCGGCCGCCCTCAGCGGCGACGAACCGGGTGCCCGCACCGACGAGGTCGGCCAGCAACCGGCCCTGCGCATCGAGGACGACGGTGCCGTCCGGGACCCGGACCTCCAAGTCGGCGCCGGAGGCCCCGTCGCGGTTGTTGCCGGAGCCCTGCTTTCCCGACGGTGCCACGACATTCGGGTGGAAATGGAAGTCGAGCAGCGTGTGGACCTGTGGATCGACCACCAGGACGACGCTCCCGCCGCGACCACCGTTGCCCCCATCGGGGCCGCCCAGGGGCTTGAACTTCTCCCGGTGGACCGAGGCGCAGCCGTTACCGCCGTTCCCGGCGCGGGCGTGGATGACCACGCGATCGACGAACCGTGGCATGAGGAACTCCTTCGAAAGCAACGCTGCGGCGGGAAACCTCTCGTGAGACCGCCGTGGCGTTACCGTCGCGAGCTTAGGCCTCCGGTCGTGCGGCGCGGACGACGTTGACGGTCTTGCGGCCGCGCTTGACGCCGAACTCCACCGCGCCGGGGGCGGTGGCGAACAGGGTGTCGTCACCACCGCGGCCGACGTTCACGCCGGGATGGAAGTGGGTACCACGCTGGCGGACGAGGATCTCGCCGGCCTTGACGACCTGGCCGCCGAACCGCTTGACGCCGAGTCGCTGGGCGTTGGATTCGCGTCCGTTGCGTGAGCTGGAAGCGCCCTTTTTATGTGCCATGTCTGTGTCGCTCCCTGTCGCTACTTGATACCGGTGACCTTGAGCACGGTCAGCTGTTGACGGTGGCCCTGACGCTTGTGGTAGCCGGTCTTGTTCTTGAACTTGTGAATGCGGATCTTCGGACCCTTGGTGTGCTCGAGCACCTCGCCGGTGACCGCGACCTTGGCCAGCTCACCGGCGTCGGTGGTGACCTTGGCACCGTTGACGACCAGGGCGACCGGGAGCGACACCGACGCACCGGGCTCGGACTCGATCTTCTCGACCTTCACAATGTCGCCGACCGCGACCTTGTACTGCTTGCCGCCGGTCTTGACGATCGCGTAGGTGGCTGTCTCGGCTGCCATCGTTCCTCTTCCACATCGGCGACTGATCGTCGCGCTTCATCTCTCGGCGACGGTTGTCGCGCTGCTCGCTGGGCACGCGCCACCGGAGGTGGGGCGAGCTGGTCTTGGGTGCGGGTCAGACCGGTCGGACCGGCGATCGCACTGCCGTCGGCGGGGCCAGGCGGCAACTGGGCAAGGTTACTCCGACCAGCACCGGAGGGTCAAACCACGGGCGGGCCGGCCGGACGGGCCGCGGCGCGGCGGCGAGGCCGGCGCGCCGGGGGCGGCGGCGGAACCTCGTCGTCATCGTCGTCATCGTCATCGTCGTCGAGGTCTTCTTCGTCATCGTCGTCGTCATCGTCGAGGTCTTCTTCGTCGTCGTCCTCGTCGTCGAGGTCGTCGTCCTCGTCCTCGTCGTCATCGTCCTCGTCGTCATCGTCCTCGTCGTCATCGTCCTCGTCGAGGTCCTCATCGTCCTCGTCGTCGTCCTCAGCAACGATCTCGAGGGTTTCGTCCTCCTCGAACGCCACGTCGTCGATGGCGTCCTCGTCGACGTCGTCGAGTTCGATCTCCTCGACGTCACCGTCCTCGCCTTCGTCTTCGGCGTCGTCTTCATCTTCGGCGTCGTCCCCGAGAGCTTGGCCATCGGACTCGTCATCGTCGTCGAAATCCCCGACAACGGCTGCCGACACGGCTACCTCGTCATCCACCTCGGCGAGGCGTGCGACATCGAGATCATCCTCGGTGGCCTCCCCGTCCCCAGCGCCCTCGTCCTCACCGGACTTTCCGGCCGCGGCCATCGCCTTGAACAGGGGGTGCTCCCCCGGTGCGTGGACCGGGACGCGGGCCACCGGCACCTCCTCGGTGCGGCCCTTCCTGCCACGCCGGCCCCGCCGGCCCCCGGATGCAGTCGGGGCCGCTGGCGCCTGGTTCTTACGACCGGGCGCCGAGGCGTTGTCGACGGGGTCGGAATGCAGGACGATGCCGCGACCACTGCACTCAGGGCAGTTACTGGAGAACGCCTCGACAAGCCCGGTGCCCAACCGCTTGCGGGTCAGTTGCACCAGTCCGAGTGAGGTCACTTCGGAGACCTGGTGACGGGTCCGATCACGGGACAGGGCCTCGGTGAGCCGGCGCAGGACGAGGTCCCGGTTGGATTCGAGCACCATGTCGATGAAGTCGATGACCACGATGCCGCCGATATCGCGCAGCCTCAGTTGCCGGACGATCTCCTCGGCAGCCTCGAGGTTGTTCTTGGTCACGGTCTGTTCGAGGTTGCCCCCGGCCCCGGTGAACTTGCCGGTGTTGACATCGACGACCGTCATCGCCTCGGTGCGGTCGATCACCAGGGTTCCGCCGGACGGCAGCCAGACCTTGCGGTCCATGGCCTTGGCGAGCTGCTCGTCGATGCGGTGCACGGCGAAGACGTCCGGGCCGTCCCCACCCGCGGGCTCGTACTTGGTGAGCTTGGACAGCAGTTCGGGCGCAACGCCGTCGACGTATCCGGTGATGGTCTCCCAGGCGGCGTCTCCGGAGACGATCAGCCCGGAGAAGTCCTCGTTGAACAGGTCGCGGATCACCTTCACGAGGACGTCGGGCTCCTCGTAGAGGGCGACCGCCGCGCCCGCCCGCTTGGCCTTGATCTCCTCGGCCTTCTCGGCGATGGCGGCCCATCGCTCCTGCAGCCTGGTGACGTCCGCGCGGATGTCATCGGACTTCACGCCTTCGGAGGCCGTCCGGATGATCACGCCGGCGTCGGCGGGGACAACCTCGCGCAGGATCTCCTTGAGCCGCTGCCGTTCGGTGTCGGGCAGCTTGCGGCTGATGCCGGTCGACGACGCGCCGGGCACGTACACCAGATAGCGCCCGGCCAGGGACACCTGGGTGGTCAGCCGCGCGCCCTTGTGGCCCACCGGGTCCTTGCTGACCTGCACGACGACGTAGTCACCGGGCTTGAGTGCCTGCTCGATCTTGCGGTTGGATCCGCCGAGTCCGGCGGCTTCCCAGTTGACCTCACCGGCGTAGAGCACGCCGTTGCGGCCTCGGCCGATATCGACGAACGCGGCCTCCATCGAGGGCAGCACGTTCTGCACGATGCCGAGATAGATGTTGCCCACCAGTGACGCGGAACCGGCCGAGGTCACGAAATGTTCGACGACGATGCCGTCCTCGAGAACGGCGATCTGGGTGTAGCGGGAACCCTGATGCGGCGGTTCTTGGCGCACCTTGTCGCGGACCACCATCACCCGGTTCACCGCCTCGCGACGGGCCAGGAACTCCGCTTCGGACAGCACTGGGGGCCGGCGACGCCCGGCGTCGCGACCGTCGCGGCGGCGCTGACGCTTGGCCTCCAGCCGGGTCGATCCGCTGATCCCCTGAATCTCGTCGGACCGGTCGGCCTTCTCCCGGGGTGCGCGCTCGTGGACGACGGTGTTCGGCGGATCGTCAGTGGAGGATCCCTCCGCTCCGTCCCCCGCCCCGCTCTTGCGGCGACGGCGGCGGCGACGGCGACGCGTCGCACCGTCGGTACCGGCCTCAGAATCTCCAGCGGAATCCTCGCCGGACTCCTCACCGGCTTCGTCCCCGGCATCATCCCCGGCACCGCCGTCGGGGCCGGCCTCGTCGCTGTCGCCCTCGGCCGCCGGAGTGGCGTCTTCTTCCTCGCCCTGCTCCCCACGGCCCCTGCCACGGCCACGGCGGCCCCGACGACGACGACGGTTTGCCGGACGCTCCGCACCCTCCGCCTCTGCGGCGCCTTCTTCCTCATCCTCGGCACCGGGCTCAGGTGTCTCGACCTCGTCCGTATCGGCCTCGGAATCGGCATCGGGCTCGACCACAATCGGCTGCGGGGCGACGAACAGCGGCATATAGGCCGCCGGTTCGACGACGGCGGCGCTGGGTGGGGCGGGCGGCTCCGGGGTCTCCAGGATCAGCCTGGATTCCGGTTCCGCGCCGGTCTCGATGAGTCCGTCGGAATCGGTGTCGGCCGGTACCGCGACCTCGACCGCGGCGGCCTCGCTCTCGGCTTCGGCCAGCAGTTCGCGGACCCGAACGGCGTCGGCCTGGTTGATGCTGGAATGCGCGCTCCGACTGCGGCCGTCGAGTTCGCGCAGTGCGTCCAGCACCCTCTTGCTGGTGGTGCCGAGCACACGGGCCAGGGAGTGCACCCTCAGCCGTTCGGGCAGCTCGGCGGGGCCGTCAGCCGGGGGCTGAGCTTCGGGCAGATCGGCTGTGAACTCATCGTCGGCCACGTACTCTCCTCGAGCCCCCGGGCGCGTCAGGACGAGGCGGCCACGCGAGGGCTTGCGCTATGCGCCCGTTGCCGGGCTTGGTCTATGGGCTGAATGGGTCTGCCGACGGTCCGCGCCGCACCGCAGGCCGCGGTGGTCGCGCACGACGAAAGTCTCATTCCGTGGAGTCCGTCTCCGAACCCCGGCTGCAATTATCACACACCGCCGCCGGGATTCCCCGCACGCGGCGGTTCCGCCCGGGACCTACAGGCCCGGGAACCAGAGCGCGATCTCCCGGGCAGCCGACTCCGGGGAATCCGAACCGTGCACCAGGTTGTACTGCGTCTCCATTCCGAAGTCGCCCCGGATGCTGCCGGGCGCGGCCTTCTCCACCGGATCGGTACCGCCGGCAAGCTGGCGGAACGCTGCGACGGCGCGCGGGCCTTCGAGAACCGCGGCGATCACGGGGCCGGACGTGATGAACTCCAGCAGTTCGCCGAAGAATCCCTTTTCCGCGTGCTCTGCGTAGTGCGCACGGGCCAGTTCGTCGCTGACCTGCTTGAGTTCCAGCGCGACGAGGGTCAGGCCCTTCCGTTCGATCCGGCCGATGATCTCACCGACCATCCGACGCTCGACACCGTCCGGCTTGACAAGCACAAGAGTCCGCTCCGTCATCTGGCGCCGTTCCTCCTCATCGCTTCGGTATGCATCGTCGCCTGCGCGACCACGGCGGTCAGCGTACCGGCCCGTCCGGGCGTGGCTGCTGACCGGGCAGCAGCCCGAGTCGCTGCCGACGGCGCACCTCGTAGCGCAGGTAGGCGATCACACCCCAGACCACCAGGAACAGCACGCCCATGAAACCGATCGCCGGGTAGACGAAATACCCGAGCACCAACAGCAACTGCACGGCTGTGTTCGCCCAGATCGCCCACGGCCGGCCCTGCACCCCTGCCAGCAGCACCAACAGAGCGGCGAAGCCGAGCAGGTAGGCGGTGGACCACGGGGTCAACCCGCCGCCGACGGCGGACACCACGGGCAGCGCCAGCAGGACCGTGATCACCTCCAGGATGAGAGTGCCGGCCATCACCGCGCGGAAGCTCTTCCACGGGTCGGGAACGTGCGGCGCAGCCTGGGTCATCGCGGGTCCTTCCCGAACAAGGTGCGGGCAGCGCCCGCGGTGACGACCGACCCGGTGATGACGATCCCGGCGCCGGAGTATCCGTCGCACTCCTCTTCGACGAGGGCGGTAGCGGTCTCGATGGCGTCTGGCAGGCCCGCCGCCCGCACCACCCGGTCGGGGCCGAAGACGTCCTCGGCCCGCAGTGCCAGCGATTCGACGTCCATGGCGCGCGGCGATCCGTTCTCGGTCACCACCACCCGATCAAGGACGGGCTCCAGGGCACCGAGGATCCCGGCGACGTCCTTGCCGTCGAGCACCGCCAGCACGCCGACGACGTGGCGGAAGTCGAACTCGTCGGCCAGCGTCCGGGCCAGCGCTTCGGCCCCCGCGGGGTTGTGCGCGGCATCGACGAACACCGCCGGGGCGCTGCGCATCCGCTCCAGCCGACCGGGGCTGGTCACGGTCGCGAACCCGGCTCGGACGGCATCGACGTCGAGTTGGCGCTGCGCGCCGGCGCCGAAGAACGCCTCCACGGCCGCCAGGGCGATCACGGCGTTGTGTGCCTGGTGCTCACCGTGCAAGGGCAGAAACACCTCCCGGTACACCCCGCCGAGCCCCTGCAGTTCGAGAACCTGTCCGCCGACGGCGATCTGCCGATCCAGCACCGCGAATTCCGAGCCCTCCCGCGCAACGGCGGCGTCCGCCCGAATCGACTGGGCCAGAAGCACTTCCATCGCCTCGGGCGACTGAGCGCCGATCACGGCGACGGTCTCGGCCCCGCTGTGCGGGCCGGAGATGATGCCGGCCTTCTCGGCGGCGATCTCGGCGATGGTGCCGCCGAGATACTCGGCATGGTCGATACCGATCGTGGTGATCACCGCGACCGGTGCGTCGATCACATTGGTGGCGTCCCACCGTCCGCCCATGCCGGTCTCGATGACGGCGATATCGACCGGGGCATCCGAGAAGGCCGCGAACGCCATCGCGGTGAGGACTTCGAACTTGCTCATCGCCGGGCCGGGCGCGCCCAGTGCGCCGGCTTGTGACTGCGCGTCGATCATCTGCACGAAGGGCTCGATCTCGCGGTAGGTCTCGACGTAGCGGGCGGGGCTGATCGGCCGGTTGTCGATGGCGATCCGTTCCACCGCGGACTGCAGGTGCGGGCTGGTGGTGCGACCGGTGCGCTGATGCAGTGCGGTCAGCAGGGCGTCGACCATCCGGGCGACCGACGTCTTGCCGTTGGTACCGGCGATGTGGATGCACGGGTAGTTGCGCTGCGGCGAACCGAGCACGTCCAACAGCGCAGTGATGCGGGTGAGACTGGGCTCGATCTTGGTCTCCGGCCAGCGCTGGTCGAGCAGGTGCTCGACCTGCAGCAGCGCTGCGATCTCGTCGGGCGACGGGTCGGTCATCCGAACGAGGCCAGGCGCGCGCTGATCCGTTCGACCTCTTCGGCGGCCAGTTTCTGGCGGTCCCGGATCTTGTCGACGACGTCCCCGGGCGCCTTCGCCAGGAAGGCGTCGTTGCCGAGTTTGGCTGTGGTCGTGGCCAGTTCCTTCTGGGCCGCGGCCAGGTCCTTCTCCAGCCTGCGACGTTCGGCGGCGACGTCGACCGTGCCCGAGGTGTCGAGTTCGACGGCGACGGTGCCGCTCGAGAGCCGGACCTCCACCTGCGCGGTTGGACTGAACCCGTCGGCGGGATCGCTGAGCCAGGCCAGCGCGGACACCGCGTCGACGTGCGCACCAAGCCCGGCCTCGGCGAGTCCGGCCAGCCGGGCCGGCACCTTCTGCCGGTCGGCCAGGCCCTGGTCGCTGCGGAACCGCCGGACCTCGGTGACCAGCTTCTGCAGATCCGCGATCCGCTGCGCCACAGCCGAATCCAGACTGATTCCGGATGCCTGCGGCCAGCGGGCTATCACCAGCGACTCACCGCCCGTGAGTTGCTTCCACAACACCTCGGTGACGAACGGCATGACCGGGTGCAGCAGCGTGAGCAGGGTGTCGAGCGCTGCGGCCAGTACCGCAGTGGTGTGGGTGAACCCTTGTGCCAGTTGGACCTTCGCCAGTTCCAGGTACCAGTCGCAGAACTCGTCCCAGGCGAAGTGGTAGAGCGTCTCGCAGGCCCGGCTGAACTCGTAGGCGTCGAGGGCGGCGTCGACATCGACCCGGACCTGCTCCAGCCGGCCGAGGATCCACCGGTCCGCGTCGGTCAGTTCCGCGGGCAGCGGGTCCGGGGCGGCACCGTTCATCAGGGCGAACCGGGTGGCGTTGAACAGCTTGGTGGCGAAGTTGCGTGACGCCCGCGCGTGGTCCTCGCCGATGGAGAGATCCCCGCCGGGGCTGGCCCCCCGCGCCAGGGTGAAGCGCAGCGCGTCAGCGCCGAACAGTTCCACCCAGTCCAGCGGGTCGATGCCGTTGCCGCGGGACTTGCTCATCTTGCGGCCGTGTTCGTCGCGAATCAGGCCGTGCAGGAAGACGTTCCGGAACGGCACCTGCGGCCCGCGACTACCACCGTTGGTGATGGCGTCGTCGCCGGCGACGAATGTCCCGAACATCACCATCCTCGCCACCCAGAAGAACAGGATGTCGTAGCCGGTGACCAGCACGCTGGTCGGATAGAACTTCTCCAGGTCCGGCGTGCGGTCCGGCCAGCCCATGGTGGAGAACGGCCACAGCGCCGAGGAGAACCAGGTGTCCAGGACGTCGGGGTCCTGCTCCCAACCGTCGGGCGGAGTCTCGTCCGGTCCCACGCAGACGGTCTGTCCGTCCGGGCCGTGCCAGATCGGGATGCGGTGGCCCCACCACAGCTGGCGGGAGATGCACCAGTCATGCATATCGTCGACCCAGGCGAACCACCGCGGTTCGAGGCTCTTCGGGTGAATCACGATGTCGCCGTTGCGGACGGCGTCACCGGCGGCCTTGGCCAGCGCTTCGACCTTGACCCACCACTGCATGCTCAGCCGCGGTTCGATCGGCTCGCCGCTGCGCTCGGAGTGCCCGACGCTGTGCAGGTACGGGCGCTTCTCGGCGACGATGCGGCCCTCGTCCTCCAGCGCCTTGCGCACCGCATAGCGCGCCTCGAAGCGGTCCAGGCCGTCGAATTGCGTTCCGGTGTCGGCGATCCGGCCCTTGGTGTCCATGATCGACGGCATCGCGAGGTTGTGCCGCAGCCCGATCTCGAAGTCGTTGGGATCGTGCGCGGGAGTGACTTTGACCGCGCCGGTTCCGAACTCGGGGTCGACGTGGGTATCGGCGACGATGACGATCTGACGGTCGACGAAGGGATGGGGCAGGGTGCGTCCCACCAGGTGGCGGTAGCGATCGTCGTCGGGGTGCACCGCGATCGCGGTGTCGCCGAGCATGGTCTCGATGCGGGTGGTGGCCACCACGATGTGGGGTTCGGAATCGTCCATCGACCCGTACCGGAAGGACACCAGTTCGCCCTCGACCTCCTCGTACTTCACCTCGAGGTCGGAGATGGCCGTCTCCAGCACCGGCGACCAGTTGACCAGCCGCTCGGCCCGGTAGATCAGCCCGGCGTCGAAGAGTCGCTTGAAGATGGTGCGGACCGCGCGGGACAGGCCCTCGTCCATGGTGAACCGGTCCCGGCTCCAGTCCACCCCGTCGCCGAGGCGGCGCATCTGGGCGCCGATGGTCCCGCCGGACTCGTGCTTCCAGTCCCACACCTTCTCGATGAAGGCCTCGCGGCCGAGGGCGTCTTTACCGGATCCCTCGGCGGCGAGTTTCTTCTCGACCAGAGTCTGGGTGGCGATCCCGGCGTGGTCCATGCCGGGGAGCCAGAGCACCTCGTAACCCTGCATCCGTTTGCGCCGGGTGAGCGCATCCATCAGGGTGTGGTCCAGCGCGTGGCCCATGTGCAGGCTGCCGGTCACGTTGGGCGGCGGCAGCACGATGGAGTAGGCCGGCTTGTCGCTGCCGGCATCGGCCGTGAAATACCCGGCGTCGACCCAGCCCTGATAGATCAGGCTCTCGGCCGCGCCGGGATCCCACGTCTTGGGCAGGCTTGAACCGCGCTGGCCCCCGGTTGGCGAATCGGCACGGGTGTCGTCACTGGGCACCCGCTGATTCTAGGAACGGGGCTACTTGCCGCCGCGCAGCAGGCCACCCAGGATGCTGCCCAACGCGTTGTTGTTCCCGCCACCGCCGCCAGCCGCCCCACCGAGGACGCTGCCCAGGATGCTGCCGAGCACATTGTTGTTCCCGCCACCGCCGCCGCCACCGGCTGCGCCGCCGAGGATGCTGCCCAGCACGTCGGCGAGACCGCCGGAGCCGGCGGCCTGCTGCTGAGCGCCGCCGGAGCTGTTCTGGGTCAGCTGCTTGCCGACATAGGCGAGCACGATCGGGGCGAGCATCGGCAGCAACCGCTTGATCAGGTCGCCGCCGGGCGCGCCCGCGCCGGACAGCGCGGAGGCGACCTGGTCGGTGTCGTTTCCGCCGAACAGGCTGGCGACCAACTGGTTGCCCTGGCCCTCGTCGACCTGGTCGACGTTGACGCCGCCGTCGAGCAGGTCGCTCTCGCCTTCGGCGACGACAGCCGACTCGAGGTTGCTGGAGTCGATGTCTTCGGCCTGGACGTTCTCCTGGAGGCTGCCCAGCAGCGTCGGGACCAGGGTCGCGATCGCCTGGCTCACCTCGCCCTGGTCGGCGCCGAGCTTGCTGGCGATGTCCGCCACCGGGATCTGATTGATGAGGTCGTCGAGACCGGCCATGAGAATTCCTTCGTCGTTTTAGGGAGAGCCCGTGTTGCTGGGATCACTCCGAGGCTAGCTGTTCAGGGGCGCTGCGCTCCTCCGTGGGGTTAGGAAATTTCGCTGTGCGTTCGGCTCGGATCGCTGGTTGTGTCCCACGAACTGCGGGACGATTCTGAAGGGGTGTTTCGGTCGATCCCGGTCCGTCTATGTTGCCGCTGAGCCCGCAGGCTAGCTTGGGGCGGAGGGCACAACCTTGTCCGCGGGAACCGTGGAATGTTGCCTTCGAGCACGAGTGTCAGATTCCTGTTTCACCCCGCCCTCCCCGAAACACACTCCACAACAACGAGATACGACAGTTCACGAGGGAGTGATAGGTGATGGATGTCGTGCACCCGCGCTGTGCGGGGATCGACTGCTCGAAGAAGGACGCGAAGGTCTGCATACGGATCCAGGGCCGGGGCGGCCGCGCCGCGGCGGCGACGGTGAGCACCTGGGGTGCCACGACCGGCCAGATCCTGGCGTTGCGTGAGCACCTGATCGCGGCGAAGGTGAGTTGTGTGGTGATCGAGTCCACCAGCGATTATTGGAAGCCGTTCTACTACCTGCTCGACGACGGCCTGGACGTGGTCCTGGTCAACGCCGCTTCGGTCCGCAACCTACCCGGCCGCAAGACCGACGTCTCCGATGCGGCCTGGCTGGCTGACCTGGGCGCCCACGGGCTGGTGAAGGCCTCCTTCGTGCCCCCGGCCCCGATCCGTGCATTGCGGGACCTCACCCGTGCCCGCACGGTGATCACCCGGGAGCGCACCCGGGAGGTGCAGCGGCTGGAGAAGTTATTGGAGGACGCCGGCATCAAACTGTCTTCGGTCGCCTCCCAAATCACCGGGGTTTCCGGGCGGGCGATGCTCGAAGCGCTGATCGCCGGCCAGCGCGACCCCGCCACGCTGGCCGATCTGGCCCAACGCCGGATGCGCTCGAAGATCCCCGCACTCACTGAGGCGCTGACCGGACGGTTCAGCGAGCACCACGCGTTCATGGCCCGACTGTTCCTGGACCGTATCGACGCCCACAGCGCCGACATCGCCCGCCTCGACGAGCGCATCGAGGCGGCGATGGAACCCTTTCGCACCGCCCGGGACCTGCTGATCAGCATTCCCGGGTTCTCCCGCATCGTCGCCGAGGTCTTCATCGCCGAGACCGGCGGGGATATGAGCGTGTTCCCCTCCGCCGGGCACCTGGCGTCCTGGGCCGGACTGGCCCCGGGATCCCACGAATCCGCCGGAAGAGTGAAATCCAGCAAGACCCGCCCCGGCAACCGCTACCTCAAAGGCGTCCTGGGCATCGCCGCGCTCGCAGTGGCACGCTCGAAGAACACCTACTTCTCGGCCAAGTACAAACGCATCGCCGCCCGCCGCGGACCCATGCGCGCCATCGTCGCCGTCGAACACGCCATGGTCATCGCCGCCTGGAACCTACTCACCAACGCCGAGTTCTACCGCGACCCCGGCGCCAACTACTACACCGCACACCGCCCCGACGCCACCAAAGCACGAGCCCTCAACCAACTCCACGCACTCGGCTACCACGTCACCTTGCAACCACTCGCCGACACCGCGTAACTCACCGACCCCGCCGGTCACCCGTTGTGGTCACCCAATTTTCGTGTCAGCCGGGGCGACAGGATTCGCGCACCGATTGCGCACCGATTCCGCTCAGAGCGCGTTGGCGTTCAACCGGGTGGAGTGCAGCGAGATCCCCGCTCCCGGGAACCGGGCCAGCAAAGCGTCGCCCATCGCTGCGGCCGGGGTCAGCACACCGTAGATCTCTGGCAGCTTGTCGCGGTCCAGCGCCAGCGCGCGCCCGCACTCCCCCAGCATCACCGCGGTCGCCTTGTACCCCGGATCCCCGCTCTGCGACATGGTGGCGACGTAGCGCGCGCCGCTGGAGGTGGTGGTGTAGGTCTCGACGCGGTACCAGCCGTTGTCCCGAACCTCCTGGCTGGGCCCGGTGCCGGGCTTCGGCGCGATGCGCTCGACCAGTTTCTTCGGCAGGAAACGGAAAAACCGACTCCCCAGGGCGGCGCTGGCGGCGGTGGCGGCGGTTGCGACCGCGGAGGTCACCGGAGCGGTCAGGGACGGCCCGACGCTCATGTACTCGGCGTAGCGGAAGCCGCGCCCGTAGGCATAGTCCAGCAGCGCGTTGCTGCGCCGCACGATGCGGGTGTTGTACATCGCCATCACGAAGCCCGCCGCCCACACGCCGTCGAGTTCGGGGGCGATATCCCCGCCGCGGCGCCAGCGCAGGTCGGGCTGATCGCCGATCTCAGGTTCGGCGGGGCGGTCCTGAGCGAGCGTGTAGGGGTCGTTGAGCATCCGGCGGGTGTCGGGATCGCCGGAGGACGCCCGGAACACCTCGATCATGGAGGCGATGGTGCCGCCGGAGACGCCGCCAGAGAACCCGCGGAGGACGAAGTCGGTGTCGCCGAGTTCGCCGGTGCCGTCCTGGCGGGCCCGGCGGAACAGTTCGTAGACGGTCATGTCGGAGGGCACCGAGTCGAATCCGCAGGCGTGCACGATCCGGGCCTTGGTGTCGACGGCCTGCTTGTGGAAGTCGTCGATGCTCTGCCGGACGAACATCGCCTCGCCGGTCAGATCCGCGTAGTCGGTGCCGGCCTTGGCACAGGCCTCGACCAGCGGCAGTCCGTACTTGCTGTACGGGCCGACGGTGGTGATCACCACGCGGGTGCGCTCGGCCATCTCGTGGAGCGTCGCGGGCTTGGACGCGTCGACGGTCAGGATCGGCCAGGCCTGGGCCGCCTCGCCGAGCGTCGCGCGCACCGCTGCCAGTTTCTCCGGTGACCGGCCGGCCAGCGCGATGCGGGCGTTGCCGCCCGCTTTCGCGAGGTACTCGGCGGTGAGCTTGCCGACGAAGCCGGTGGCGCCGTAGAGGACGATGTCGAATTCACGGTCGGTCGCACGCTCGGTCATAGCGTCAACCTACGTCAGATGTAGGCGATGGCGACATTGCGCGGGCCGTCGCCCACCGCGAAGGTGTCAGTCACGGTATTGGTTCCGGTGTTGATCACCGAGATGCTGTCTCCGTTGTAGTTGGCGACATACAGCGCGGTGCCGGCCGGATTGAGTGCCAGCCCGCCGGGCGTCTCACCGACCGGGATGGTGGCGATGACGACGTTGGTGGCCGTGTTGATCACCGACACCGAGTGGCTGATGAATCCTCTGTTTGTGACGTAGGCGCGAGTACCAGCGGGGTTGACCGCTACCGCCTCGGGATCGTCCCCCACTGCGATCGTGGCGATCACCGCGTTGGTGGCGGTGTTCACCACCGACACGCTGTCCGCATTGGAGTTGACCACATAGAGACGGGTCCCAGCTGGGTTGACCGCCACCCCGACCGGATAGTCACCAACCGCGATGGTGGCTGTGACCGCGTTGGTGGCCGCGTCGATCACGGCAACGGCGTCGTCGATGGCGTTGCTGACATAGACCCGCGTGCCAGCCGGATTGACCGCCACACCGTTGGGTTGGTCACCGCTGGCGACGGCGATCGCCACGGTGTTGGTAGCAGTGTTGATGACCGATGTGGTGTCGGAGAACAGGTTGGCGACATAGGCCCGGGTACCGGCCGGATTGACCGCCACTCCGCGCGGGGTGTCTCCGACTGCGATGGTGGCGACCACGGCGTTGGTGGCGGTGTTGATCACCGACACACTGTCTGCGCCGTCATTGGTCACATACGCACGCGTGCCCGCCGAATTCACCGCTATACCGAAGGCGAAGCTGCCGACGACGATCGTGGCGATCACGGTGTTGGTGCCGGTGTCGATCACCGAGACCGTATTGCCGCGGCTGTTCGTCACGTAGGCGCGCGGTGAGCCCGGTCCGCCGCCCGATCCGCCCGCTCCGCCCGTGCCACCCACGCCGTTCGACCCGCCGGTGCCACCGGTTGCCCCGGCTCCCCCGGGTATGCCGGTGACGCCACCGCCCGACCCACCGGTACCGCCGGAACCGCCCGATCCGCCGCTGGCCTGGGAGCCGAACAGAAGCAGAGTGCGCCCGGATCCACCGGAACCGCCGGAGCCGCCGGCACCCCCCGAACCCCCGGATCCACCGGTCCCGCCGGAACCACCTGCACCGCCACGGCCACCGACCCCACCGGCTCCGCCCTGGCCGAAGATCCAACTGCCGTTCCCACCGGCCCCACCGGTACCGGCCGCCGCGCCCGCGAGACCGGCCTCGCCGAGCGTTCCCGCCTTGCCAGGTGCTCCTGCACCGCCGGCCCCACCGGCGCCGCCGTTCCCCAGGACCGAGAGCAACCCGGTGCTCCCCCCGCCGCCGCCATCGCCCCCAGGTTCAGAGATGATCACCAGACGGCCGGCGCCACCAGCGCCACCGTCTCCGCCGTTGCCGACGAAGAGCCCCCCGCTTCCCCCGTCTCCACCATCGGAGCCAGGCAGCCCGTCGCCGCCGTCACCGCCATCACCGAACCAGCCAGCGTCACCGCCGTCGCCACCCTGTGCGCCGTTGCCGCCGTTGCCGATCAAACCGCCGTTGCCGCCGTCGCAGGGTGTCAATCCGGCGCAGGTCTCGTCGGTCCAGCTGTAGCCGTTGCCGAACAGGATCCCGGCATTGACATTGTCTGCCGTTCCATCGCCGATGAAGACCCTGATGAAGTCCTCGATCGGGTTGGCGCCCACGGCAAAAGCCGGGGCGGCAGGGGTGCCCCCGACGGCTGCGGCCTGACGTTCTCGGCGGACGGCAGCCGCGACAGTCCAGGCCAGGGTCTCAGCGACGGGCGCATCCTCAACAACGTCGGATACGACGGACGCGGGGACCGCAGTCGCAATCGTGCCCGAAGCCTTCGCGTGGCGCGCGGGGTCCGGCAGGGTTGCCACCCCAACAGCCCTGGCCGCCGCCGGGAGCGGGGGAGCACCCACCGCTGCCCAACGCCCCACCCGCGGATCCACGGTCCGGATCGGGAGTTCCCGCCGGGGAGCGCCGCCGGCCCGGTGATCGTTGGACGCCACATCCGGGCGCGACCTCGCCTCGCCGCGGGAGGCGTCCGACCGCGACTCCGAAGCGGACCGCGAGCCAGCGGCCTGATCGCCAGGATCGGCCCAGGCCGTCGCGGGCAGCCAACCGATCGCGACACCGGCGCCCAGTGCCATCGCGAGGGCGCCCACACGGCCGATGGGAATCGAGGTTGTCACCATGACGGGCTCCTCACCGATCAATGCCAGATCAGTGGAGTATCGACCCCGGGAACTAGCTCGGTCACCGTTTCGGAGAAGAAATCAGACCAATCAGCGGATTCCGATGGCGGTGGCGAACGCCTTACCCGGATCGGTGACGGCCCGGCAGATCTGGCCCCAGTCCACCAGTCCGAGCGGGCCGCGGCCCACGCCCTGGCACTGGCCGGCGGGAGCTGCACCGCCGCGGCCGCTGGAGTTCGACACCGCGGTCACCACGGCGGGGGTTCCGGACTGGGCACCGCAGGTGGGCCAGGCACCGATGCCCTGGGTGCGCAGCACGTTCTCAGCCACCCGGATCTGCTCCTCGCGAGAGGCCTGATGGGGCATCCCGGTTCCGCCGTTGGAGGTCCAGGTCGCCGGGCTGAACTGCAGGCCGCCGTAGTAACCGTTGCCGGAGTTGATGCGCCAGTTCCCGCCGGACTCGCATGCGGCGATGGCGTCCCAGTTCACACCGCTGGCCGTCAGGCCGCTGTCCGCCGAGGCCGTCCCACTGCTGAGGACGAACGCGCTGAACGCCAGGCCGAAGACCAGTGCGGTGAGGGTGAGGATCCGGCGGATCGTGCTCATCGAGGTCCCTTCGGCGGTGCGGCCCGCGTGTGCCGCGGTTGTGATGGGGATCGCACCGGCCGGGACGGTTGTTACAGAAGCGTCACCAGTTATTGATGAGAGTTTTGTGAGGGGGCTGAAAAGACAGCGGTGGCGCCGGGTGACTCCGGCGCCACCGCTGTGTAGTGTTGGGGTGGGAATATCC
>JAKOYE010000006.1 GCA_029780675.1 Actinomycetes bacterium | reverse complement strand
TGTTGACCGTCGCGTCGGGTGAGGATGAGGGCGTCATGGTCGGTGATGACGTGGAGTGGTGTGTGGAAGGCCCCGCCGGTGGTTTCGGCGGGGCCTTGGTGTTCACGGTGTCGTGGTGGTGGTCAGGGTGTCGTCATTCGGTGGTGACTTCGGTGATGGCGGCGCGGGTGGAGGATTCGTCGACGATGGCTTTGCCGGCGGCGTAGGCGGCGACGAGGGATTGCACGGCGAGGTTATTGATGGCGCGGGGGATGCCGCGACCGATCTGGTGGATGAGGGCGATGGCGTCGTCGGAGTAGAGGGTGTCGGAGCGTCCGGCGAGGGCGAGGTGGTGGGCGAGGTAGGTCTTGGTTTCGGTGGGGGTCATGGCGGTGAGGGTGTAGCGCAGGGCGATGCGTTGGTCGAGGGCGGCGAAGGTGCCGAGCTTGATCCGTCGGCGGAGGGTGGGTTGGCCGACGAGGAGGCCGGCGAACGGTGAGTGGGAGTCCATGTCGGCGTTGGTGAGCAGGCGGAGTTCTTCGAGTTGGTCGGTGGACAGCAGGTGGGCTTCGTCGAGGATGAGGATCACGGTGCGGCCGCGTTCGTGTTCTTCGGCGGCGAGCAGTTCGGCGGTTTGGGGGATCAGGCTGGCTTTGTGGAAGCGGGGGATGCCGCCGAGGGCGGTGACGATCCCGGCGTAGAGGCCGCGGCCGCCGACGGCGGGGTTGCCCAGGTAGATGGTGGTGTGCCGGGAGGGGTCGAGGCTGGCGAGGGCGGCGCGGACGGCGACGGTTTTGCCGGCGCCGACTTCGCCGGTGATGACACCGAGGGCACGTTCGTGGATGCACCAGCAGATCCGGGCGACGGCTTCGGCGTGGCTGGTGTGGCGGTGCAGCATGCCGGGGGCCAGGGAACGGCCGAACGGCATCCGGGTGAAGCCGTAGTGGGCTTGGAGGCGGTCGAGGGTCACAGTTGCTCCTGGGGGGTGAGGTAGTCGGGGTGGGTGGGGTCGAGCAGGTCGAGCAGGTCTGTTTGGCGGGGCACGTCGGGGCCGCCGGTGGGGGTGGCGGGCTCGTTCAGGGCGGCGTAGTTGACCCGCTGCGCGAGGGCTGCGGTGTGCCGGTCACGGACCAGGGCGAGGTAGTCGATGCCGGTGGCGGGCGCCGGGCCGGTGGGGTGGGTGTTGGTGGCGGGGTGGACGTGGCGGCCGATCTGGTGCGCGACGGCGGCGCCCATGGGTCTGCCGGCGTAACGCACGGCGATGTCGGTCAGGTCGAAGGGGTCGAAGACCAGTTCGACGCGTCGGCCGATCAGGGCGGCGTCGACCTCGTAGGTGTTGCCGTGCAGGGACACGGTCGCGGTCTTGGTCACCAGGCGGTGTTCGGACCACAGGAACGCTTCGCGGAGCTGCGCCGGGGTCGGCAGGGCTGGTGCCCCGGCGGCCAGGAACCGGGTCAGGGGGGTTTGCCCGGTTTCGGTGTGGACCCGCTGGTGGTACACGGTTTCGACCCAGGCGGCGAACAGTTCGTTCAACCCGGCCAGGTCGGCGATGCTGCTGGTGGCGCCGGGTACGGCCAACTCGATCAGGAACTGGTCGCGGACGGTGCGGAAGAACCGTTCGATCTTGCCGCGGCCTGCGGGTTGCCCCGGTCGGGAGTGGGTCAACCGGATCCCCAGGACCGCCAGCGCGCGCAGCAACTGTTTCGACACCATCGCCGCCCCGTTGTCCAGGTACACCACCTGGGGGATGCCGCGGGCAGCCAGCCCGGCCCGCAGCGCCGACGCGAGGTGGAGGGTGTCTTCGCTGTGGCCCCACCGGTAGCCGGTCAACGCCCGGGAGTGGTCATCGATGAACGCCATCAGGTACGTTTTGCGTCCGCCGATGACCGGCCCGTGCAACGCGTCCCCGGTCCAGCGTTCGTTCGGGGTGGCGGCCTCGAACCGGCCGAACCCC
>JAKOYE010000003.1 GCA_029780675.1 Actinomycetes bacterium | reverse complement strand
ACTGCACTGAGCCGCCGGTTGGCCGTTCTCGTCTTTTCGCTCTCCCTCGTCGTCTCCGGGTGCGCCACAAACGGGAACCGCCCCGACTCAACCTCGGGCGGCAAGGCCGAACTGGGCGCAGCGAGCGATATCAACCCCCAGGATCCGGCGAATCTGGCACAAGGCGGGAACCTCCGCCTGGCGATCGGGGCGCTGCCGGAGAACTTCAACACCCTCAACATCGACGGCAACCAGGCCGAGACTTCGGCGATGCTGCGGTCCACCATGCCCCGGGCATTCGTCATCGCCCCAGACGGATCGATGACGGTCAACACCGACTACTTCACCAGCGTCGAATTGACCAAGACCGACCCGCAGGTGGTGACCTACACGATCAACCCGAAGGCCACCTGGTCCGACGGCGCCCCGATCACCTGGGAGGACATCGCCTCCCAGATCAACGCGACCAGCGGCAAGGACAAGGCCTTCGCCATCGCCTCCCCCAACGGCTCGGACCGGGTGGCGTCGGTGACCCGCGGCGTCGACGATCGGCAGGCGGTCATCACCTTCGCCCAGCACTATCCCGAGTGGAAGGGCATGTTCGCCGGTAACACCATGTTGCTGCCGAAGAGCATGACGGCCACCCCGGAGGTGTTCAACAAGGGCCAACTGAGAGAGCCCGGGCCGTCGGCCGGGCCGTTCCGGGTGTCCGCGGTGGACCGCACCGCGCAGCGGATCACGCTGGTTCGCAACGAGAAGTGGTGGGGCACCCCAGCGGTGCTCGACTCCATCACCTATCTGACGCTCGACGACGCCGCCCGCATCCCGGCGCTGCAGAACAACACCATCGACGCCACCGGGATCGCCTCGCTCGACGAGCTGACCATCGCGCAGCGCACCGCCGGGATCTCGATCCGCCGCGCCCCGGGGCCCAGCTGGTATCACATGACGTTCAACGGGGCGCCCGGCTCGATCCTGTCGGACAAGGCACTCCGGCAGGCCGTTGCCAAGGGCATCGACCGCCAGGCCATCGTGAACGTCACGCAGCGCGGGCTGGTGGAGAACCCGACTCCGCTGGGCAACCACATTTTCGTCGCCGGCCAGGAGGGCTACCAGGACAACAGCGCGGTGGTGGCCTACGACCCGGAAAAGGCCAAGGCCGAACTGGACGCCCTGGGCTGGAAACTCAACGGACAGTTCCGGGAGAAGGACGGCCGGCAGCTGGTCATCCGCAACGTGCTCTACGACGCGCAGAGCGCCCGCCAGGTGGCGCAGGTCGCGCAGAACACCCTGGCCCAGATCGGGGTCAAACTCGAACTCGACGTCAAGCCCGGCACCGGCTTCTTCACCAACTACATCAATGTCGGCGACTTCGACATCGCACAGTTCTCCTGGGTGGGAGATGCGTTCGCGCTGTGCTGCCTCAACCAGATCTTCACCACCGGCGCGGAGAGCAACTTCGGCAAGATCTCGAGCCCGCAGATCGACGCCAAGGTCGAGGAGGTCCTCGACGAGCTGGACCCGGTCAAGGCTCGGAAACTGGCCAACGAGGTCGACATGATGCTCTGGGAGGAGGTGTTCAGCCTGGCGCTGTTCCAGTCCCCCGGCAACGTCGCGGTGCGCAGCAATCTGGCGAACTTCGGCCCGACCGGGGTGGGCGACCTCAACTACAGTGCGATCGGCTTCACGAAGTAGCACCCCTGAGCAGACCGGGCAGCAGTCGCGACAGCAGCCGCGGCAGCGCGCCCGGCAGCGTCGCCTCGATACGCGCGGCCACCTCGATCGCCGATCCCATCAGCCACAGCGCCGGTCTGCTCGGCAGCCGGTCGAGTTCTTCCGCCTGATCCGGCAGGCCCTCGACACGCCCGGCACAGACCTCGGTGACGATCCGCAACGCAGCAGGCTCGCGGCTGTCCAGGATGCTGTGGCCGGCGGTCGGCAGACTCACCAGGACCGAGCCGGAGACCAGGCCGACGATCCGATCGGCCACCGCGGGCGGGGTGGTGAGGTCACGGCCGCCGGAGATCACCACGGTGGGCCAGTCGAACGACGGCAGCTGGGCGACGAGGTCGAAGGGTTCGCCCTCGAACGGCGGCGGCTCGTCCGGGACGGACTCGCGCATCGCGATCGCGGGGTCCAGCGGAAGTCCGTCGGGGGTGCCGTGGAAGTTCAACTCCCGGAAGCCGATCGGACCGACCAGATCGGACTCGTTGCGGTAGGGCACCTTTCGGGCGGCGGACTGGCCGATCCGGCTCATCGTCGTCCACAGCAACGACCGGTCGTCGAGGAGCAGGTCGAAGAGTCGGTGCAGCAGATCCGCTCCCCCCAGCCCGTAGAGCATGGCGGCCAACTGGGCGTCGGCCGGGGTCATGACGCCGTCGTCGGCCAACCGGCGCACCTTGGCCGCCAGTTCGGCGGTGTGCGAGTCGGGCGCAAGACCGTGCCAGAGCAGGTCGCGCAACTCCTGCCGCACGACCTCGATGTCGTGGCGATTGAGCAGTGGCGAGTCCAGGATCATCGCCGAAACCCTGCCCGGATGGCGGACCCCGACCCCGGCCGCCAGGTAGCTGCCGTAGGAGGTGCCGTAGACGACGGCGGTCGACACCCCGGCGTCGTCGAGGACCGCGGCCACGTCGTCGACCACCTGCTCGATCGTCAGCGCCTCGGGTGGCAGGTCAGCACCGGCGTCGTCGTGGCGCGACATCCCGACCCCGCGGTGCTCGACCATGATCACGTCGAGGCCTGCCGCGGCCGCCCGGCGCCGCATCCCCTGGTACTGCCCGACCGACGCCACCCCAGGACCACCGGGGATGATCACCAACGGCCGGTCGCTGCGGGGGCCGGTGCGAACGTAGTAGAGATCGAACTGCTCGGTGCCCGCGGGGGTCAGCGGCCGACGAACGGAGCTGACACCGGGCATAGCGGCCAGCTTGTCGTGGGCGCGTCGCCGTTTGCCACTCAGGGTCATAACCCGATTGTGCCGCCTGTCCGCGGACTATTTTCCGGCGATTCGGCGGTTAATTCCGTTGGGCGACAGGGAACAAAGTCCCTGGCCTGACTCAGGGTGATGACGGCGGCTGTGTTGCCGACGTAGCGTAGGTCACGATGAGCGACTTCATGAGCCAGACCGACGCCTTCACCTGGGCGATGGAATCCGATGCCCGACTGCGTTCGACGGTGGTGACGGTGATCCTGCTGGATCGGTCGCCGGACTGGGATGTGGTGCGGGCCCGGTTCGAGGTGCTGGCGGCCCACCTGCCGATCTGGCGTCAACGGGTGGTGGAGTCGCCGCCGCCGGCCCCGCCGCGTTGGGAGTTCGCCCCTGACTTCGACATCGACTTCCATCTGCGCAAAGTGTCCGCCCCCGAGCCGGGCAACCTCGACGGTGTGCTGGAGATGGCGCGGGTGGCGGCGATGGCCGACTTCGACCGGGCCCGCCCGCTGTGGACCGCCACCCTCATCGAGGGACTCGACGACGGCGGGGCGGCGGTGCTGTGCAAGTTCCACCATGCGCTGACCGACGGGGTGGGCGGAGTGCAGATCGCGATGCACCTGTTCGACCTCACCGAGGAACCGCGCAGCATCGAGTCGGTGCAGACCGGGGCGCAGGAACCCGAGGTCCACGCGCACGGGCCGCTGAGCGACTATGTCGATGCCCTGCGTTATGACCTCGGCCTGGTCCGCCAGGCGGTGTCCGGCGCGGCGGGTGCCGCGCCGAAGTTGTTGTTCAACGCCATCCGCCATCCGCTGCAGACCGTCACCGACGCCGGGGAGATGGCTGCCTCCGTCTATCGGACCATGCGGCCGGTCACCGAGACCGGATCGCCGTTGATGAAGGAGCGCACCCTGGTGCGCCGCCTGGCCGTCCACGAAGTGCCGTTACCGGCGTTGAAGGTGGCCGCGCACCGTGGCGGCGGGGCACTCAACGATGCGTTTGTGGCGGGCATCGCCGGCGGGTTGCGCCGCTACCACGAGAAGCACGGCGTCGAGGTCGGCGATCTGCACCTGACGATGCCGATCAGCGTGCGCACCGAGGACGACGACGAGGGCGGCAACCACATCACCCTGGCCCGTTTCGACGTGCCGGTCGGCGAGGCCGATCCGGCCGCCCGCATCGCGGAGACCCGGGCACGCACCACCAAGGTGCGCAATGAGAAATCCACGCCCTACATCCAGATCATCGCCGGGGCGATGAACCTGATGCCGCGCTGGTACATCGGTTCGGTACTGCGCAAGGTCGACTTCCTGGCCAGCGACGTTCCCGGGGTGCCGGTGCCGGTGTACCTGGCGGGTGCCAAGGTTCGGATTCAGTACGCGTTCGGTCCCACCATCGGTTCGGCGGTCAACGTGACCCTGCTGACCTATGTCGACACCTGTGCGTTGGGCATCGACGTCGACACCGGTGCGATCCCCGACTTCGACGAGTTCTGCCGGTGTCTGGTCGACGGGTTCGACGAGGTGCTGGCCCTCGCGAACGACGCCTAGGCGCTCAGTTCGATCATCGTCGCGCCGGTGACTCCGGCGTAGCGATCCTGCTGGCAGGTCAGCACGATCACCTGGCCTCGGTCGCCCACGGTGTCGAACACCTCGCCCATCTTGGTGAGCCGTTCGGAGTCGGTGAAGCCGAGTGCGTCGTCGATCACCACCGGCACGGTGTCCTCACCGGCCACCAACGCCGCCCCGGCAAGCCTGGCCAGGATGCCCAGTTGTTCCTTGGCTCCCCCGGACAGTGAGTCGTAGGGCACTGTCCGGCCGTCGAGGGTGCGACTGCGGATAATCAGTTCGGTGTCGAGTTCGACCTCGAACGTCGGCCCGAAAACGATGCGGCCCAGCCGTTCCAGTTCGGTCCGGTAAGGCCGGACATAGCGCTGCCGGGTGGTGTCGCGGTGCCGCACCATGGTGTCGCGCAGCAACGCGACCGCAGCGGCCCGCCCACCGATCCGGGTGTGCTCGGCGCGGGCGCGCTCCAGCTCGGACTCGGCGTCGTCGAGCGAGCCCTGTCGGCCCTCACTGCCGATGACGTCGAGTTGCGCACTCAGGGTGGCGAGTTCCGCGTTGGCGGCGGCGAGTTCACCGGCCAAGTCATCCGCCGCGGTCCGGGCGGCGTCGAGCTCGCCGTTGACGGCGTCGGGGTTGGCGGCCTGGTACTCCGCTTCCAGCGCCGCCAGCCTCTCCTCGGCCCGCTGTTGGGCCTCGGCATCGGCTGCGGCGGCACTGGCCACCGTCTCATCGTCCACCGCACCCCTGGCCTCGGCGAGTTGGCCGCGCGCCGCCTCGAGTTCCACCTCGGCGGTGTGCACCCGGTCGTGCAGAACCGCTGTGGCGGTGGTCTTTTCGGTCACCGCGGCCGTGGCGGCGGCCGCGACCTGCCGACGCGCATCGGCCTCGGCGGACACCGTCGCCAGGGCCTCGGTCGCCGTGCGCAGATCCTCGGCAGCTGCGGCGGCATCGGGCGGGGTGTCACCCTCCGGCGCGGGGATCGCGGCGCGCAGATCGACCAATCGGGCGCGCAACGCCTCGGCATCGCCCTCCAGGCAGAGAACATCCAGCGTGGCGCGCAACTGGTCGCGCCTGGCGATCAGGGCGCGGCGTTGTTCGTCGACCACGCGGGCGGCACTGAGGTCAGCGACCGCGCCCCGTGCGAGGGCCTCGAGGTGAAGCGTCTGGGCCGCTTCGAGTTTTCCTCGCACGTCCACCGCGGTGGCGCCGGGGTCGATACGCACACTTACCAGACCAGGCAGTTCCACCGCGACCGGTGCGGATGCCGGAGCGGTCCACGTCTCCCCTGCCGACAACGTCAGCGGTTCGCCGTCGACGGTGAGCGAGAGTCCGGCGACGGCGGTGAAGGTGACCGTCCCGGCGTCGACGACCAACTGCTGCTGCAGCCTGTCCACCAGTGCGGCGGTGCGCTCGATATCGGCCAGGACCGGCTCGGTCAGGGCGATCGCCGCCAGTTCATCGCCGACACAACGCATGTCACGCTGCGCCTCGTCGATGCGTGCCAACCTCGCCGCCAATCGCTCGGCCTCGTCCCGGGCCGCACAGGCGGTCGCCGCGGCCCGGGCGGCGTCCAGTTGCCGCCGCGCGGCGTCCAGGTCGGCGGCCGCCAGGGCCGCATCGCTTCTGGCGGAGTCGGCGAGGACCATTGCGGCGGCCTCGTCCGCCACCGCCGCCGACAACTGCTGTTGGAGTTCGACCAGTGCGGCAGAACGTCGGTCGACCTCGGCGATCAGCTGCCGGCGCTGGGCGTGTCGCGACGATGACGCGGTGCTGGTGCCTGCCGCGGCGGTGGCCAGCAAGTTCGCCTGGTTGACCTGATCGGCCAGAACGGCGAGCGCCGCGGCGGCCTCCTCTGCCACGGCCAACCGTGCGGCCGCGGGCTCCAGTTCCGCGGACAGCTCGGCACGTCGACGGCTGACCTCCTCATGGCGGTTGACCCGGAGTTCGACGTCGGCGACAGCCTGCCGGCACGCCTCGACCCGGGCCTCCGCGGCGGCGAGTCGGTCGATGGCGGCCTTCCACTCCCTGGAGGGCCGTCCGGTGGACGTGAAGTAACGGCCGAACTCCACCTCGATGCTGTCGATGAGCAGGGACTCGGTACCCCCGGCCGCGGTCGCCTCGCCGGCGGCGGCGTCCAACGCGCGAGCGAGCGCGTCGGATCCCGACAGGTTGACCGCCTCGGTGGCCGCGGACTGCAGCACCCGCTGGGCCTCCCACAACCGGGTGTCGACGGTCTCCTCCAGCATGGCCCGCACCGCGTCGTGCGCCTCGTCACCGGTCGCGCTCCGGCGCACCGGCTCGTGCACGGTCAGCTCGGTGATCGGGCGGCGGTGAAACCGCTTCCGGTAGGTGAACCGATAGTGGCCGGTGCTGATCTCGGCTTCCACCTCGGCACCGACGTCGGCGTGGGTTGGTTTGACCTGCTTGACCTTCTGACTCCCGGAGCGGTCCTTGTACTCCAGCAGCAGATCGAGGGCCTCCAGCATGGAGGACTTGCCGACCTCGTTGGGGCCGCACACCACCACGACGCCGTGGTCGGGAAAGGTGAGCTCGCGGTCTTCGATACCCCGGAAGTTCGTCAGTCGCAGCCGGTGCAGTTTCATGCCACTCGCCCTTCCCGCAACCGCAGCAACAGACCCAGCGCCTGGCGCGCGGCGTCGGCGTCGGCACCTCCGGAGCGGGCGGTCTGCACCAACTCGGCCACCGCGTCGGCGGCGAACCCGCCGATGTCGAGGTCGTCGAACTCGTCGATCGACGGCATCACGACCAGGTCGGTGTTGCGGTCCCAGGTGTCCAGGCAGGCGAACAGCCGTGCGTGCCGATCCAGCACAGCGTCCAGCGCGGCGCGATCGGTGACGGTAAGGGTGCCGACCAGGGCCAGCTGAACGACCGTGCGGTCCTTGGCCGGCAGCTGGTCGAGGTTGAGGTCCAGGTCCGCGATGTCGCGGCTGTTGCTCAGCTCGTGGCGCAGGGTGACGAACCGCCAGGTGCCGACGGTCCGGGTTTCCACGCTGACCGGATGCAGGGCGTCGGCGGTGTCGATATCGACCACCAGAACATGGCCGGAATCGCGCTCGACGTGGTCGTAGTTGGTGACCTCCGGCGATCCGGAGTACCAGACCCGGCCGGTGTCGCCGACGGCGGTGCGGGAGTGCTTGTCCCCCAGTGCCACGTAGTGCACCGCCGAGCGGTCCAGCGCTGCCTGCAGCCCGGCCAGCCGGATCAGTGCCGGGTTGGTCGGGTCGGGATCGAGCACGTCGACCGCACCATGGGCCACCAGGATGCGCACCGTCCCATCGGCGGGCAGCCCGTCGAGGGCCTCCGCGGTGAGGTCGGTGGTGGGACGCTTGGACCGCCAGGGGGCGGCGACGAGTTGCACTCCCGGTCGCACGTCGAACACCCCGGCGCGGTCGAGGACTGTCACATTGTCGGGGCACTCCTGAGTGAACAGCGCGCTGGTGTAGACCGAGGAGGCGTCGAGGGGGTCGTGGTTACCGGGCAGCAGGTAGACCGGAACCCCGATCGCGCGGAGGGCGTCGAGCGACTGGCTGATGACCCGCGGGGCCAATTGGTTGGCGTCGAACACGTCGCCTGCGACCACGACGAACTCCGCCCCGGTCTCGGCGGCGAGTGCACCCAGGGCGGAGACGGCGTCTCGGCGTGCGGCGGAGTAGCGGGCCTGTGCGTCGACGTCCAGAAAGTGGCGCGTCATCCCCAGTTGCCAGTCGGCGGTGTGCAGGAACTTCATAGTGCGGCGAGTGTATGGGCGGGCTCCGACAAGTTCGGGCACGCGGATCGGCATGTGCCCTAATCTGGGGCGGATGAGGACTCTGGTGCTGATGCGACATGCCAAATCCGCCTACCCGGACGGCGTCGCCGATCACGAACGGCCGCTGGCACCGCGCGGCGAACGGGAGGCGGCACTGGCCGGGGATTGGCTGCGCGCGCACATCCCGGCGATCGACGCGGTGCGGTGTTCCTCGGCTGTGCGGACCCGTCAGACCCTGGCGCGCACCGCGATCACCGCACCCGCCGACTACCTCGACGATCTCTACGACTGCACGCCGGGAATGATGCTCGCGCAGATCAACGGTGCCGACGACAGCCTGGGAACGCTACTGGTGGTCGGTCACGAACCCACGGTCAGTCAGGTGGCGCTCGGACTGGCGACACCGGAGTCCGATCGGCGCGCCATTCAACGCATCTCCGAGAAGTTCCCGACGTCGGGCATCGCCGTGCTGCGGGTGCCCGGCACGTGGGCCGAGGTGGAGCTGAGCACCGCGGAGTTGGTCGACTTCCACGTGCCGCGATGACGTCGGCGACGGAATGACGTCAGACGACGCGGTGACGGCGACGACGAAGTGACGGCGACCCGTCAGCTGTTGGTGGCGAGCGTCAGTTCCATCAACTTGATGGCCTGAGAGCAGGCGTCGATACCCGGAGCCTGCGGGTTGACCCACCACCCCACCACGCCTCCGGCGTCGCTGGCCACACCGCAACCACCGTTGGGGTCATTGGGAACCCGCATCACGATCGAGGCGATGCCGTTGATCGAGCGGCTCTCGATCGGGTACTTCATCGCCTCGGCGATCTTGCGCTCATTGGCCAGGCTGCCCTGCTCGAACCACATCCGGGTGATGTCGATCAGTCCGGCCGGGTTGGCCGCCTGCCAGCGGCACACCGCGCCGACGAAGGTGCTCTGGATATCGAGCGGGTCCGCGCCGACGGTCTTGGCCAGCACGTCGGAGGTCAGGACGTCGCACTCCTTGAGCAGGTTGGGGTACTGCCGGGCGGAATTGTCGTTTCGGCTCGTGCTGCCCGAACCGGCCTTCATCGCGCTGCCGTCGACCGTCTTCGCGCAGCCGGCGACCACGGCCAGCACGGACAACGTCGCCAGTGCCGTCGCGGCGACCCGCCGGACCGTCACCGGGGCGCTCACTTGGCGTTCACGATCGACTGGCGGGTCAACTCTTTGGCCACATCGCAGGCCGGCGGGAAGGGCTTCTCGACGAAGCTCACCGACCACTCGATGAAGTCGTCGTCGAACTGGATGCCGATCTCGCACAGATTGTCTCCCAGCATCGGGTCGGTGCCGACCGCGATGAACCCGCTGCGGCCCTCGATGGTGATGTCCTCGACGCTGGTACGGGACAGTTCCTCGGTCTTACGTTCCCGGCCGATCGGGCTGCCGCGGAACCAGGTGAAGGAGAAATGCGGACCGAGGATGCCGCCGCCGGCCAGCCACTGACAACCGACGGTGTTGACCGCCGTCTTCACCAGGCCGGTCACCCGGGTCTGTTCCGCCATCGTCTGATCGCTGATCCCGCCGCACTCGGGGAATGTCGGGCCGTGCTTTCCCTCCCCGGGCATCGGCGAGTCCGGCTGCTGGCTCGACTGCGGCTGATCGGAAGCGGTGTCCGAGCAGGCGCTGAGCAAGGGGACCGCCGCCGTGGCGACGACGAGGGCCGCGAGCTTCCGCCGTGTGGGCATCGGGACCAATCTCACAGGAAGCACTGTAGCGGCAGCCCCGCACCGATCCTGTCTCATACCTGCTGAACTGCTGATTCGATGTGAATCAGCCGGGACGACGCGGTGTGCGACAGTAACGGGATGCTCCTGGCGCTGCTGCGGCAGTACGTCCGGCCGTACCGGTGGCCGGTCGCAGCGGTGATGGGATTCCAGACCCTCAGCACGCTCGCGGCGCTGTACCTGCCCACTGTCAACGCGGCCATCATCGACGAGGGAGTGGCTGTCGGCGACACCGCGGTGATCGCCCGACTGGGCCTGCTGATGCTGGTCGTCACCGCCCTGCAGGGGTGCTGCGCCGTGGGGGCCGTCTACTTCGGTGCCCGCACCGGGATGGGGTTCGGCCGCGACCTGCGCACAGCGGTGTTCACCCGGGTGGTGGGATTCTCGGCCACCGAGACGGCCCGGTTCTCCGCGCCGTCGCTGCTGACCCGGACGACCAACGACGTCGGACAGATCCAGATGCTGGTGCAGATGACGGCCGGCGTGCTGGTGACCGCACCGATCATGTGTGTGGGCGGCGTCATCATGGCCCTCCACCAGAACGCCGGGCTGGCCTGGTTGCTGGCCGTCAGCGTGCCCGTGCTGGGGGTGGCGAACTACCTGGTGGTGTCGCGGATGTTGCCGGTCTTCCGAAGCATGCAGCGACTCATCGACGGCATCAACCGGGTGCTGCGGGAGCAACTGACCGGCATCCGGGTGGTCCGGGCGTTCGGGAGGGAACCCTTCGAGCGGGCCCGCTTCGACCGGGCCAGCCGGGCGGTGGCCGACGCAGCGCTGGAAGCGGGGCGGTGGCAGGCTCTGATGCTGCCAGTCACCACGCTGACCATCAACATCTCCAGCGTCGCGTTGATCTGGTTCGGGGGCCTGCGCATCGACGCCGGCCAGATGCAGGTCGGCTCGCTGATCGCCTTCCTGTCCTATTTCATGCAGATCCTGATGGCCGTCCTGATGGCCACTCTTATCCTGGTGATGCTGCCCCGCGCCTCGGCGTGCGCCGAGCGCATCACCGAGGTGCTGTCGACGACGCCGTCGATCACCAGCCCGGACTCGCCGCGGCGGCCGGAGCACCGCCGCGGCCTCGTCCAGGTCGACGGGGTCGGCTTCCGCTACCCCGGAGCGGAACGTCCGGTCCTGCAGGACGTCTCGTTCACGGCCGAGCCCGGAACCACGACGGTGATCGTCGGCGGGACCGGGTCGGGGAAGTCGACGCTCATCGGGCTGATCTGCCGGCTCTACGACGTGAGCACCGGGTCGGTCCGGGTCGATGGGGTCGACGTGCGCGATCTCGACACCGAGGAACTGTGGGCCTCGCTCGGACTGGTGCCTCAGCGCGGCTACCTATTCTCCGGAACGGTTGCCGACAACCTGCGCTACGGGAAGCCCGACGCGACGGATGAGGAGATGTGGGCGGCGCTGCGGGTGGCCGCCGCCGACGATTTCGTCACGGCGCACCCCCAGGGGCTTGAGATGCCGGTGGCGCAGGGCGGGATCAACGTCTCCGGCGGACAACGCCAGCGACTGGCCATCGCCCGGGCGGTGATCCGCCGGCCGGCGATCTATCTGTTCGACGACGCATTGTCCGCCCTCGACGTGCACACCGACGACCGGATCCGATCGTCCCTCCGCGAGGTCGCCGGCGCGGCCACCGTCCTGATGGTGTCCCAGCGAATCGCCACCGTGACGGCGGCCGACCACGTCGTCGTCCTCGACGGCGGACGCGTGGTGGGCACCGGCACGCACGAGTCCCTGGTACGCGACTGCCCGGCCTACGCGGAGTTCGTCGACTCCCAGACGGTGGGCGCGACGGTCGGTGACGCCCCATGACGGCACCGCAGATGCGGGGAAACGTCCGCGCGACCGCCGCCAACCCCTCCCAGAGTCGCTCGAAGGACTTTCCCGGCACCGCTCGACGACTCCTGGGCCGACTGGCTCCGCAACGACGGCAGTGGCTCGCGGTCCTGGTGCTCGCGGTCGGCGGGATCGTGCTGTCGGTGATCGGACCCCGAGTTCTCGGGCATGCCACCGACCTGTTGTTCGAGGGCGTGATCGGACGCGAACTGCCGTCCGGAATCTCCAAGGAGCAGGCCGTCGCGGCGGCGCGCGCCGCGGGGAACACGAACTTCGCCGACATGCTGAACCGGATGAACGTGGCGCCGGGCCGCGGCGTCGACTTCGCCGCGGTCGGGCGCACGCTGACGCTGGCGTTGGTGCTGTATCTGCTTGCCGCACTGTTCATCTGGGGGCAGGCCCGGCTACTCAACGTCATCGTGCAACGCACCGTGCTGACACTGCGCACGGAGGTGCAGGACAAGGTTCACCGGTTACCGCTGTCGTACTTCGACTCCCGGCTGCGGGGGGAGTTGCTCTCCCGGGTGACCAATGACGTCGACAACATCGCCGCCACCGTGTCGATGACCATCAGCCAGTTGTTGACCGCGGTGCTCACCGTGGGGGCCGTGCTGGTGATGATGCTGACGATCTCGCCCTTGCTGACACTGATCACGGTCGCGACCGTTCCGCTGTCGCTGTGGGCGACCCGGGCGATCGCGCGCCGCTCGCGGCGGATGTTCGTCGACCAGTGGACCAACACCGGTCGACTCAACGCCCACGTCGAGGAGACCTACAGCGGGTTCACCGTCGTCACGACCTACGGCCATCGGGATGCGGCGGAGCAGCGGTTCACCACACTGAACACCCAGGTGTACCGCTCGGGGTTCGGTGCACAGTTCTTCTCCGGGTTGGTTTCACCCGCGACCGTGGTCATCGGCAATATCGGCTACGTCGCCGTCGCAGTGGTCGGCGGTTTCCAGGTGGCCACCGGCCGGATCACCCTGGGCGGCGTTCAGGCATTCATCCAGTACGTTCGGCAGTTCAACCAGCCCCTGACCCAGATCGCGGGCTTCTACAACGCACTGCAGTCCGGGGTGGCCAGCGCCGAGCGGGTGTTCGAACTGCTCGACGAACCGGAGGAGGCCCCCGCGGCCGCCGCCGAACTGCCGCCGGGCCCCGGCCGGGTCCGGTTCGACAACGTTTCGTTCGGCTATCAGACCGGCACACCGGTGATCCGCGAGGTGTCCCTGACGGCGGAACCGGGCAGCACCGTGGCCATCGTCGGCCCGACCGGGGCGGGCAAGACCACGCTGGTCAACTTGCTGATGCGGTTCTACGACGTCGACTCCGGGCACATCCTGGTCGACGGCACCGACATTCGGACCGTCGGCCGGGAGTCGCTGCGATCCCGGATCGGGATGGTGCTACAGGACACCTGGCTGCTGGGCGGGACGATCGCCGAGAACATCGCCTACGGGTGCCCGGGCGCGAGCGAGGACGATATCGTCGCCGCGGCGCGCGCCGCCCACGTTGACGGCTTCGTCCGCGCGCTGCCCGACGGCTACGCCACGGTGGTCGGCGATGACGGCGGCGCCATCAGTGCCGGCGAGAAGCAACTCATCACGATCGCCCGGGCTCTGCTGGCCGATCCTCCGATGCTCATCCTCGACGAGGCGACCAGTTCGGTGGACACCCGCACCGAGCGCCTGGTCCGACAGGCGATGGCCGAGTTACGGCGCGGGAGAACCAGTTTCATCATCGCCCACCGGTTGTCCACGGTTCGCGACGCGGATGTCATCGTGGTCATGGACGGCGGACGGATCGTGGAGCAGGGCAGCCACGCCGACCTGGTGGCCCGCCGCGGCGCCTACTGGGCGATGCTGCGGGCCTGACTCGGTCTACAGAACCCCACGGACGATGCCGTCGACCGGGATGTTGCAGCGTGCGCGCAGATCGTCGGCGGGCGCCTGGATCGCATCCATCTGCGCCTTGGCCTCGGGATTGGCCGTGAGGTAGTCGCGCGTCTTGGCGAACGCCTCGTCATTGGACAGCCCCTGCAGGCTGGTGAAGAAGTCGTTGACATCGGGGTGAGTCCACAGATAGGTCGTCATTCCCGCGGCCACGCCGGTTTCGACGGCGGTGATGTCGGCGACCGTGCAACCCGGATCGGCTCCCGCCTGCCCGGCCAGACCGACGGCCAGTGCTCCGGCGGCGATGACGGTGGCGGCCAGGCGACGGCCGGCGCGAATGTGAGACGACATGGCTCTCCCTGATCTGGACACTGTTGGCCATCAGCCTAGGGCAGCCGACCGCCGAATTCCCCGCCGGACTCGGTAGCATCATCCCCACCTGAGGAAAAGGACAACCGCCGATGCACCGCAACGCACGTTCCCTGGTTCTTCTCGCCGCCGCCGGCAGCGCTGCCTTCGCCCTGTTCACCGCACCCATCGCCGGTGCCGAACCGGGCGCCGACGAACCACTGCTGCCCGGCTGCGAAACCGTGGGCGGAAGCTCGGTCCTCGGCGGCCAGACGACCGAGTGCGCCACACCCGGCAACGCGCAGATCGACGCCACCCCGGAGTACATCCCCGGCAACTTCTACGGCGGGTTCTACGGCTTCCCCGGCTTCTTCTGAGGCGCACGGTGGCCGGTAAGGAGATCGACCCGCAACGCGCCCGCGCCGCCCGTGATGTGCTGCGGCAGCACCCGGCGATGACCC
>JAKOYE010000002.1 GCA_029780675.1 Actinomycetes bacterium | reverse complement strand
CCGGCGGGGTGGACATCACCGAGGCCAACTTCGAAGCCGAGGTGCTGGTCCGCTCCGGGCAGGTGCCGGTGGTGGTCCTGCTGTGGTCGCCGCGCAGCACGGTGTGTGTTCAGTTGGCCGACGCACTGTCGTCCCTGGCGGCCGCCGACGCGGGCCGCTGGGCCCTGGCACTGGTCAATGTCGACGCCGTGCCCCGGGTGGCGTCCATGTTCGGTGTCGAGGCGGTGCCCACCGTGGTGGCCCTGGCCGGCGGTCAGCCGCTGTCGAGCTTCCAGGGGCCGCAGCCGCCCGAGCAGTTGCGCCGCTGGATCGACTCGCTGGTGGCGGCCACAGCGGGCAAATTGGGTGCGACCCCGGGAGGAGATCAGGTCACCGAGGACCCCGCCGTGATCGCGGCCCGCGAGAAACTCGACGCCGGTGATTTCGAGGCCGCCGCGGCGGCGTACCGGTCGATCCTCGAGGCCGATCCGGCTCACGCCGAAGCCAAGGGCGCGCTGGGACAGATCACCTTCCTGCAGCGGGCCCAGAATCATCCCGGTGACGCCATCGCGGCGGCCGACGCGGCGCCCGGCGATATCGACGCCGCATTCGCCGCGGCTGACCTGCAGATCCTCGGCCAGGACATCGCCGGTGCGTTCGCCCGGCTGACGGCACTGGTGAAATCGACATCCGGTGACGACCGCACCCGGGTGCGGACCCGGTTGATCGAGTTGTTCGAGTTGTTCGACCAGGCCGACCCCGAGGTGATCGCCGGCCGGCGCAACCTGGCCAACGCGTTGTACTGACGGGTGGCCGGCTCGGCGATCAGGCCGGTTCGAGCCAGAGCGCCGAGTTGGGCGCCAGCACCAACTGCGCCGACGCCGGGCGCCCGTGCCACGGTTCGTCGGTCGCCTGCACCGAGCCCATGTTGCCGATCCCCGAACCGTTGTAGTGGGTTGAATCGGAGTTCAGAACCTCACGCCAGGTGCCGGACTTCGGCAGTCCGAGGCGGTAGCCGCTGTGCTCGCTTCCGGCGAAGTTGAACACGCACGCCAGTACCGAACCGTCGGAACCCCAGCGCAGAAAGCTCAGCACATTGCTGGCCGAGTCATTGGCGTCGATCCAGGAGTACCCCTCGGGTCGGGTGTCCTGGCTCCACAGCGCAGGGCGGCTGCGGTACAGCGCGTTGACGTCGGTCATGAACCGCAGGATTCCCCCGGAGAAGGCGTGCTCGTCGAGTTGGAACCAGTCCAGCCCGCGCTCCTCGGACCATTCGGCGCGCTGTCCGAACTCCTGGCCCATGAAGAGCAGCTTCTTTCCCGGGTGCGCCCACTGGTAGGCCAGCAGTGTGCGCAGCCCGGCGGCCTTGACGTGGTCGTTGCCGGGCATCCGGGTCCACAGTGTGCCCTTGCCGTGCACCACCTCGTCGTGGCTGATCGGCAGCACGTAGTTCTCGCTGTAGGCGTACAGCATGGAGAACGTCATCTCGTGGTGGTGATAGTTGCGGTAGATCGGATCGCGGCTGATGTAGCCCAGCGTGTCGTGCATCCAGCCCATGTTCCACTTCATCGAGAAGCCAAGGCCGCCAAGGGTTGTCGCCCGCGTCACGCCGGGCCACGAGGTGGATTCCTCGGCGATGGTGACGACCCCGGGGTGGGTTTTGTGCAGGGTGGCGTTCATCTCCTGGAGGAACTGCACCGCCTCCAGGTTCTCCCGGCCGCCGTAGATATTGGGCGTCCACCCGTCGGCCGGCCGTGAGTAGTCGAGGTAGAGCATCGATGCCACCGCGTCCACCCGCAGGCCGTCGACGTGGAACTCGCCGCACCAGTAGAGTGCGTTCGCCACCAGGAAGTTTCGGACCTCGGGCCGGCCGAAGTCGAAAACGTAGGTGCCCCAGTCGAGTTGCTCGCCGCGGCGGGGATCGGAGTGCTCGTAGAGTGCGGTGCCGTCGAAGCGGCCCAGCGCCCAGGAGTCCTTGGGGAAGTGTGCCGGGACCCAGTCCACGATGACCCCGATCCCGGCCTGGTGCAGGGTGTCCACCAGGAACCGGAAGTCGTCGGGGGTGCCGAACCGCGAGGTGGGCGCGTAGTACGAGGTGACCTGGTAGCCCCAGGATCCGCCGAACGGATGCTCGGCCACCGGGAGCAGTTCGACGTGGGTGAAGCCGTGGGCGACAACGTATTCGGTCAGCTGTTCGGCGAGTTCGCGGTAGTTCAGTCCGGGCCGCCAGGACCCCAGGTGCACCTCGTAGGTGCTCATCGGCTCGAAGACCGGGTTGCCCGCCGAGCGTCGGGTCAGCCAATCCGCGTCGGACCAGGAGTAGTCCGAGACGAAGACCTTCGAGGCGGTGTGCGGCGGCACCTCGGTGGCGAAGGCGAACGGATCGGCGCGGTCGGTGACCATCCCGTCGGCCCCGTGGATCCGGAACTTGTAATGGCCGCCGGGACCCAGGCCCGGCCAGAACAACTCCCAGACCCCGGAAGATCCGAGCACCCGCATCGGGGCGTCGTTGCCGTTCCAGCCGTTGAAGTCGCCGACCAGGCTGACACCCTTGGCGTTGGGGGCCCAGACGGCGAACGACACCCCGTCGACGACCCCGTCGGGAGTGGTGAAGGACCGCGGGTGGGCGCCCAGGATGTTCCACAGTCGTTCATGCCGGCCCTCGGCGAACAGGTGCAGGTCGACCTCGCCGAGGGTGGGCAGGAACCGGTA